>NZ_JAZUMY010000031.1:0-37147 GCF_045603845.1 Methanobrevibacter sp. | reverse complement strand
TCTTTTGGCACCTAATTTCTTTAGTGTCTTAAGTGTATATGAGTTTGAGACATTTTCCTGAACGCTTATGTGAGCTTCAAGGCCATGTGAAACAGTATTTTCAATCAAACCAATATCTGATAAAATAAGTCCGTCAATTTCAGATGATGAAATCTCTTCCAGTTTATTGTCCAAATCAACAGCTCTCTTCTCATCCAAAATAACGTTTGTACATAAATAGGTTTTGGCTCCATATTCAGAAGCTATTCTGGAAACTTCAGGCAAGTCATCAACAGAAAAGTTTTTTGCATTGGCTCTCATGTTATAGTCATCAAGGCCAAAGTAAACAGCATCTGCACCGTTTTTTAAAACGGCACTAAGAGATATGAAGTTTCCGGCAGGAGCTAACAGTTCAACCATATTATCTTAAGGTTTATAGTAAGTTTCAGCTTCAATATCATCCGGAAGTTCAGTCGGATAACATTCATTCAAGCATCCCAGACATAAGTTCTCTCCAGGCATTCCAATAGCTTCAATGAGTGAGTCCAGAGTGATATAACCTAAAGTATCAATATCAAGCTGTTTTTGAATCTCTTCGATGGAATAATTAGCTGCAATTAACTCTTTTTTAGTAGCCATTGCCACACCATAGAAACATGGAGCAACTACAGGCGGACATCCGACCAAAAAGTGAATTTCAGCAGGTTCTGCCTCTTTTACCAAATCTAGCAATTGTTTGGAAGTGGTTCCTCTCACGATACTGTCATCAATTAGAATAATCTTTTTGCCTTTAATGGCTTCCTTAATAGGATTCAACTTAAGTCTGACAGCCAGTTCACGCTCTTCCTGAGTCGGCATGATGAAAGTCCTTCCGACATACCTATTCTTGATTAATCCTTCACCGTAAGGTATTCCAGAAGCTCTTGAGTATCCTATAGCCGCAGGAATTGATGAATCTGGAACAGGAATTACAACATCAGCATCAATAGGATATAATTTATGCAACTGTTCACCGATATTCAATCTGGTCTGGTAAACATTAATGCCATCTATAGTACTGTCAGGCCTTGCAAAGTATACATATTCAAACATACAGTGAGATAATGATGATTCGGCAGCAATTTCCAACATATGGCTTTGAATTTCATTATTTTCAAAATAAACGATTTCTCCGGGAACTATATCCCTAATGTATTTGGCATTTATAACATCAAAAGCAACGGTTTCGGAAGCTAAGATATAGTCTTCGCCTCTTTTTGCAATTGCCAAAGGCTTGATTCCCATAGGGTCACGAACAGCATACAAATCGCCGTTTACAAGAATCACTAATGCATAAGATCCGACAAGCTTGCGGGAAACCGCCTCTATGGAATCTATTATGCTTTTGTTGTTGTCATAATATTCATTTTTAAGCATGTAACAGATTACTTCAGAATCGGAATCGGATTTGAATTCATAACCTTCATTAATTAATTCTTCCCTCAATTCACCGGAATTTACAATATCCCCATTATGGGCCATAGCTATGAATCCATCAGCGAAATCAGTTACAAAAGGCTGTGAATTCTCAAGTTTGGATTGTCCGGTCGTGGAATATCTGACATGTCCAATGCCCATATGTCCTGAAAGATTTTGTATTTCATAATCTTTGAAAACATCTGTGATTAAACCCATACCGCAATAATAACTTAACCCCTTGTCCTCAACATAAGTTGCTATTCCAGCAGATTCTTGTCCCCTATGCTGTAAAGCATATAAACAGTAATAAACAAAAGAAGAAACATTCTTAGAAGTATCTTCAGAATGTATTCCTACAATACCACACTTATCTTCAATCTCACCTTGCATGCATAAACACCATATAGTTATAATATAATTTTTCTTCAATCTAGTATAAAAATAATAATGTTTTAGTCCCAAAAGTTCTCAAATGTGTTAGGCAAATCGTAATCCTCCCTAGATTCAGGAGTCTTTTTTTGATTATTTAAAGACAGCTCTTCCTTTAATTCTTCTTCATTATCCTCTAAAAAAATCAAAGCAGTTTTAATAATTTTTAACCAGTCAATAGCCTGATTTTTAGATTGTGCAGCAATAAAACCCTGTCCAACAAGAATATTATCGGGTTTGAACTTATTTGTAGCAATGATAATCTTTTTTTCATCGAGCAAATCCTGTCTGAAAACTTCAGCCCAAAGCTCATCCAATTTATATATTTCAAGGAAATCCTTAGTGTGGATATCTTCAAATCTGTTTTTAAAATTAGAAAAGTCTGTCTTCAGGTTATTGATATCTTCACGCAAATCATTGTTTTCCATTGATAAAACTTCATTTTCCTTAATTAGCTTGTTATAATCATCAAGCAGATTGTTATAGTTATGAGTTACTTTCAATAGTTTGTTTTCAAGAGTATGAATATTAATTAAGTTTAAGGAATATGAGAGAGTCGCTTTGATTATTGAATTTAGAATTTCCTTTTGGGCAAGTTCCGCATTGACATTTTCACTTTCAAATAAAACATTATTGTAATCAAACAGTCCTATGTGATTAAAATCAGTTTTCAGGTCATTGAACAGCATATTATAGTTATCATCCTGACCATAGCCACCGATAAGAATAATGTCGGCACCGTCAGCTACCTTTTTGGCAATTTCAAAATCAGTAGTCGGAATTATGGATGAAACAACAATATTATAATCTTTTTCAAGCTGAATGCTGTCGACTGCCTTTGAAACCAAACCCGCAATATCAAGATTTGATACAATTATTCGAACGTCGATTTTAGAGTTATAACTGTTATTTTCCATAAGCACTACCCTTTTTAGTAATTATTGACTTTTTGATGCCATTTCCATGCTGATGAAACTATGCATTCCAGGTCATATTTCGGCTGCCATCCCAGTTCATTTTTAATTTTAGAAGCATCAGCTATCAAAATATCGGGATCGCCTTCACGACGGTCAGCTATTTCCACTTTAAAATCACGACCAGTGACCTTTTTACACATGTCAATGATTTCACGTACGGAATATCCCTGGCCGTTTCCCAAATTGAAAATGTTGGACTCGTTTTTATCACATAAATATTCATATGCCGCAATGTGAGCGCTGGCCAGGTCATTTACATGAATATAATCACGGATACATGTGCCGTCAGGAGTATTATAATCAGTTCCGAAAATAGAGATGCTGTCCCTTTTTCCAATAGCAGCATCCAGAACCAATGGAATCAGATGCGTTTCAGGATCATGGAGTTCACCAACTTCACAATCAAAATCACATCCTGCTGCATTAAAATACCTTAATGAAACGTAATTAAAGTCACCTTTTTGAGCTTCACGTTCCAAAGCTTTCTCAGTAATCCACTTTGAATGACCATAAGGATTGATTGGTTTCAGTTCCAAGTCTTCAGTGATTGGAATCTTTTCGGGATTACCATAAACCGCTGCAGTGGATGACAATATGAACTTGTCAACACCAAATTCCCTCATTATCTTTAAAAGGTTTAAAGTGTTTTTGTAATTGTTCTTAAAATATTTCTGAGGAAGTTCAACAGATTCGGCAACAGAGGAAAATGCTGCGAAATGTATTACTCCATCAATGTCATACTTTTCAAAAACTTCACGCAAATCACTGCTTCCAAAATCGCAGTCTTCGAAGTTTCCCCATTTTACGAAAGTTTCATAACCCTTACATAAGTTATCAACGACAACAGTTTCATATCCTGCCTGATTTAATGCCTTATTGGTATGTGATCCAATATATCCGGCACCGCCCGTAACTAATATCACTGAAAACACCTAGATAAATTTACCTAATTTAAGGAATGCTGTTTTATCTACTTTTATTAACTTCTTAACAATTTCTGTGGTTGAAATCTTATCAAAGCTTTCGCCTTCAAATGCGTGACCAAGTGCGTCAAGTTTTTCATCGGATAAGGTGAGCAAGTATTCTTGAACCTTTTTATATCTTTTAATCTCGTGGTCAAGCTCTTCATGTGCCATTTCATCATATAATTTTAAGTATTTTTTGGAGCAATCCTCTTTAATGGCCTGTGCAGCCACTTTACCTGCACACATTCCACCGGTCATACCGCTGATAATTCCTCCACCGGTTAATGGATTAACTTGGCCTGCTGCATCTCCGCAGACTAAAATGTTATCATCATAAAGTTTTTTGGTCATTCCGCCAACTGGATCTCCACCTACATTTAATTCAACGGCCTGAGCGTTTTTAAGGTATGGACATTTAGCTACAAAGTCATCCAGATATTCAAGTGCAGTTTTTTCAGCCATGTGAGGCAATACTGCCAATCCTACATTTGCAATGTCATCCCCTTTAGGGAAAATCCATACATATCCTCCAGGAGCGCATGAACCTAAGTAAAACTCAATTACGCCAGGTTTTTCAAATTCAACGTTACACATTTCGTACTGTACACCAGATTCCATTTCTTTTGCCTTTGCGGCTGGTTTTAATCCTGCCCATCTTGCAACGTGTCCTTCAGGACCGTCAGCAGCGATTAAAATTTTACATTTATAATCTATTTTTTTACCCATGGATTCTGTTTCAACAATGTATCCGTTATCAATTTTTTCAACACCTGTAACTAAAGTCTTGATTTTTATTTCGGCACCTGCTCTTGCAGCATCCATTGCCATATGTTTATCAAAGACTTTTCTTTCCAGGATGTAACCTGCTTCAGGCAATTTTACCTGGTCTTCGGTCAGCCAGATATCTGTTCCGTCAGGAGTTTGTATCCTTACACCTTCGATTTTCTGAGTAATCCAACGTGGGGAAGGTTTGATACCTAATTTTTCAAGTCCCTGAATTGAAACACCTTCAGCACATCTTTTTGGTGATCCAATTTCAGATTTCTTATCCATTAAAATAACTTTTGCTCCACCTAATGCAGCATGTTTTGCTGCTGATGAACCTGCAGGTCCGGAACCTACTACTATAACATCTGTTTCAATCATAAAATCATTCCTCTTTTTCTAATGCGTTTATTGGACAGGCTTTGATGCATGTGTCACAATCTTTGCAGTCACCTTCGTCAAACACTAAAGCATACTCTCTTACTTGAATTAAATTTCTTGGGCAAACACCTGCGCATTCTCCGCAGAATGAACACCATTCTTTAACTATCATAATATCTCCTTTTTAAAAAACAAACTAAAAAGTTTAGTTATTAATAATAATGTTTTTATAATATTTAAATATATGTTAAAAACTAGTATAATGTAAATAAAAGAAAAAAAAAGAAAAAATAAATAATTAATTGATTAGTAAAACTGGAACATCGGAATTTCTTAAAAGCCTTTCAGTTACAGAACCTATCTGATGATCGCTGACACTATCTTCTTCAAAAGATACAAATCTTTCATTATCAGAGCCAAATCTATGAATAACAACCAAATCGGCTCCAGTTTGATTAATAATAAATTTCATATCCCTTAATGCATCGGCAGTTAACAAATGCTCAACAACCTCAACACCATGTTCGCCGGCTTTTCCGGTAATTTTGGCCAGAATTGCATCCCCACTGTCTTCCTCTGAATCATAGCTGCTGAATGAGAATTCCTCCAAAACATGGACTGCAGCTATCTTTGATGAGAATTTTTCGGCTATTTCAATGGCCACATCAGCTGCCTTATAACCGTATTCAGATCCGTCAACAGGCACACAGATAACATCAAACATCTATTCATTCTCCTTCAAATAGCTTGCATGACAGAAATCAATGAAATTATTAACAATCTCATCCATATCTTCGCTGTCATCGATTATTTTACCGTCATCCATGAATAATGCTCTGTTTGAGAGTTCCTTAATGAAATCAGTGTTATGTGAAATCATTATAATGGTAATCTTATATTTCTTGGATATCTTTTTAAGAGAGTTGGTTACTGTTCTAAGAGTAACCGGGTCCAAATCACCGAAAGGTTCATCCAATAGCAGGAATTCCGGTTTTGACACCAATATTAAAGCAAGCATTACACGTACCTTTTGACCACCGGACAATTCATAAGATTTCCTCTGCAATATATCCAAATCCAAATCAAGGCTTTCAAAAATATCAGCCACTGCTTCACGGGTAGCGGTTTCAGGAAATCTTGGGAATAAATCCGCTAAAATATCCGGTTCAAGACCAACCTGCTCCAGACGTGCTCTGGCTTCACTTTCCTGCAAATCAGTCAACAGATAAAGTGAATCCAACAGTTCATCACCAAGGCCTAATCTTTCTGCCCTTTGACGGGCTTCATCAACAATATTTTGATTTTTATATCCCAAACGGGTTGCCAATTGGTCAATTACTGTAGCATAATGGGATAAAGCAAATTCCTGGTGCATAAATCCTAATTTTGAACGGATTTTCATACGTCCGATTCCTGCAATAGCTATATCATGCCATTCATTATCGGCCTTGTATAAAACCTCACCCTCATCGGAATCGTCAAGTCCGGCCAGCATACGCAGTAAAACTGTTTTACCGGCACCACTAGGACCAATCAAACTTAAGATATTTTCCTTTTGAACCTTGAAATTAATATCTTCAATCTGAAGTACCTCTCCACCACTCAACAGATAGAATCTTTTGTAGATGTCCTTAACGTCAACAACATCCTCATCAGTGGAAATATTTTCAATGTCAACAATTGGAGCCATACCACTCATGAATTCTTCAGTAATCTCATCAGGAGTTCCTTCTTTTACGATTTCACCGTCCTCCATCAGTATTACTCTATCGGCCAAATATTTCTGGACTTCCGGCAAATGGGAAACCAGAACTACAGTAATATTCAGTTCCTTATTGATATTTTTAACTGCGTCAAGAATTTCCTGTTTGGTTTTAGGGCATGCCATGGTTGCAGGTTCATCCAAAAGTAAGGCCTTAGGCTGTTTTGCAAGCTGACGAGCTATGATTAATCTTTGTTTTTCACCACCACTTAACACGGCAGCATAATGGTCTTTTTTATGTGTTAATGAAACTAACTCCAGGATTTTATCCGCTTCTTCACCGAATTCACTTTCTGCAACACCAAAGTCTGTGCTTCCCTCATCAAAATATCTGCGCGCATATAATTTTCTTAAAACATTCTGACGAACTGTTTCGGGCCATAAACCGAAAGATCTCTGAAGGTGAATTGCTGTTACTTTTTTAAGCTCATTGTAATAAAATTGTGAGGAATTTTCATCTATGCTTACATCATCAACAGTTATGCTTCCCTCATCAATGTGTTCAACTCCCCTTAATGCCCTTAAAAGTGTTGTTTTACCGGAACCACTTTTACCCATGATTCCAAGAATTTCTCCTTCCTTAACTTCAAAACTAACATTTTTAAGACCGACTACAGAGTTTCCATCGTCTAATTCATATGATTTGCTTACGTTTTCTACTTTAATCATAGTTATGCCCCATTATATTATACAAATTTATATTAATGAAAGTATTTAAAAATATTTATCAGTGATTTAAATGAGTTGTGAAAATAAAATCAAAGAATATATCAACAGTTTGGAAAATGACAAATTACTGATTGAAACACATTTTGCAAATATGGAAAAGATAACTAGGGAAAACAAAAAATTAGAAAGAGATCAGTTAATCGGACTACTGTCTAACTTTAACACACTAAATATCCAATATGATCAATTATGCAACGATTTAATTACATTTATGAAAATATTCAAACCTGAAACTGAAGAAATCAGACTGTATAAGACTGATGAGCTTGTTGAACTGTTGAATCAGAAAGCAAACGAAGTTGAAAATTAACTTCTATATGAAATTGTGACCTGATTTGTAGAGTCACTTGTTGAATTTTCACCTACAACATCACCATTTCTTAAAAGCTGAACTGTCAATGGCTCTGATGATCCGTCTGTCTTTTCGACATATACAGAAACCTGATCCCATGAAGCACTGTCAAGTGAAAAGCTCATAGGGCCATAACCGGATTTTTCAACAGGATAGTTGGAATCTCCAGATTTGGAATACCAACTGCCAACATAGTTAACTTTTACAGAATAAGGATGAGTAGAACCTTCTTGAACATTACCGTCTGCCACAACAACATTCAATGATTCTTCATTAGTCGGTTGAGAAGCATTATAAATAAATGAAAATAATAAAAGCGCAACAACGATTATCCCAACAATGAGAAGTATTTTTCTTGCTGTTCCCATTTTCCACCCGCCTTTTTTCTGAGCGGTAGGTGAACCGGATAAAGTATAGGAACAGTTCACACAATATGTGGATGATGAGAGATTATCATATCCACATCTTGGACATTTTACCATAATTTAAACCTATTAACAATTCTATAAAAAATATTATTAAAATTACTTATATTTAAATTTAATTGTAAATAAGCCTTAATTTTTCTAAATTAATGATAATAATCAAATACATTTTGGGCAGAATTTCTGCTCATTCCATCAACATTTGCCAACTCTTCGACACTCGCATTTTTAATGTTGTCAATCGTACCAAATGCTTTTAATAGGTTAATTTTACGTTTTTTACCAATTCCTTTTATATCATCAAGACTTGATTGGCTTATGTTTTTACTTCTAAGCTTTCTGTGATACGTAATGGCAAAACGGTGAGATTCATCACGGACCTGCTGAAGCAGATGAAGAGCACGATTATTCTTTGGAATTATTATCGGCCTTGATGAATTCGGAAGATAGATTTCCTCAAACTCCTTTGCAAGACCTATTATCGGAATATGGGTTAAATTCAGCTCCTCCAATACGTCACATGCCATGCCCAGCTGGCCCTTACCACCATCAATAACAATCAGGTCAGGTTCAGGGTCTGTTTCAATTAACTTTAAACGACGAGTCAGCAATTCCTTCATCATGGCAAAATCATTAGGTCCTGGAGTTTCCATTTTAAATTGCTTATACATTTTCTTGTTTGGTTTGGCATCCTTAAATGATACCTTTGAGCCCACAGCAAACTTTCCGGAAATGTTACTTATATCATAACCTTCAATTACATGAGGTATTTTTTCAAGCTTCAAATATTTTTTAAGCTCTATTAAAGAGTTTTCAAGCTTTTTCTTCTGATGGATAATAATTTCAGCATTTTTCTCAGCCATCTTGACAAGCCTGAGCTTGACTCCTTTTTGAGGTACTTTAATGTAGACCTTATTTCCCCTCAAATCGGCAAGCCAATCTTCAAGGAGTTCCTTATCATCAATCTCTTCAGGCAAAAGGATCTGCTTAGGAACATGCCTGTTATATCCGTAATACTGCTGGATAAAAGCAGACAATATTTCTGAAGTTGAATCATATTCACTTCCGCTCATTAAAAAGTCATCACGGCCAGTTATCTTACCGTTTCTCACAGGCATTATAATTACAACAATATCGTTTTTTCCCTGTGCAGTAGCTATTACGTCCTGATCCAAATCATCATCAACCAAATCAACGAACTGTTTTTCCATAATTTCTTCAATAGAATTAATCTGGTCTCTTAAAACCGCAGCCTTTTCATATTCCTCTTTTACTGCTGCTTCAGCCATTTCCTTTTTGAGATTTTGAACAATAACGGAATATTTTCCCTGGAAAAACAAATCTATTTTATTGATAATCTCTCCATACTCCTCTTCAGTTATCCTTCCGTCACATGGTGCATAACACAAATCAATCTGAGCATTAAGACAGGGCCCGTTCATATTACGGCAGGTTCTAATCTTAAATAAAGATTTTAAAAACTTAACAGTTCTTTTAACAGAACCCACATCAGTAAAAGGACCGTAATAAACACCGTTCTTGGTAATGTTTCTTGTAATGACCAAACGGGGAAACTTCTCATCAGTAATCTTTACATATGGATATCTCTTATCATCCTTAAGCTGGACATTATATCTTGGATGATGCTTTTTAATTAGATTAGCCTCTAAAATTAATGCTTCCTTTTCGGAATTGGTTAAAATATACTCCAGACTATCAAAATGACTCATTAGAATCTGAGTCTTGGGTCTGTCCAATTTTTCCCTAAAATAAGAACGAACTCTGTTCAAAAGGTTTTTTGCCTTACCTATATAAATGATTTCGCCATCAGCGTTTCTCATTATATAAACGCCGGGCTTTTTAGGCAAGTTTTCAGGCGATTTAATTTTTGAAGACATGTCCATACCTAATTAAGTTCAACAATATCATTTGTTAATTTAACAGTACTGTCGGCAATCATTGAATCCAGAACACTTTTGATTTTGACGGAAGTCTTACGGGAAGTTGATTTGAAACCGAAATTGCGTGAAACATCTCTTGTCAGAGCGGCAGTGGTTACATTCTGCTTATGGGACAGAATGGTTTCAATATTTTTAGCTATCTCCTCATCTGAAATCAAATCAATATTAGGTTTAACCCTTTTTCTTATTACAACATCATTGCTTGAAGCATCATATAGGAAATTACCTATTTTAATGATGTTTCCTGAGTTTTCAGATTCCTTAATTGCTCTTAAAACTTGCTTTTTCATTTTTGAACCTGCCCTTTTAATTTGGCAGCTGTCCTTAACCCGTTTAATTACTTCATCAACATGAATAGGCCCTTCCACATTAATAATCTGATTAATGGATTCGGAAACTTTTTCAATAGGCTGTCTGAACAGGTCATCCTGTGAATTTAGACCAAAATCACTTGCGAATTTATATTCAACAATTTCATCTTCAATTTTTCCTCTTTTAGGAAGCTTATTGTCATCGAATGCTTTTAAAGTATTATTGCTTTTAAATCTTTCTTTTTCAATTTCCTTATAATCTTCATCAGCAATCTGAATGATATCTTCTAGTGCCTGGTCTTTTTTGTCTTCACGCCTTTCCTGTTCGTGAATTGTTACAATAGTATCATCATCACTGGCCAGTTCCTTTTTAAGTTTTTCCATTTGGAGTTCTCTTTCATATCTCAACTCTTCCTTTTCGGCGAAAGTTAATCCTTCATCCTGGGCAACATACTCTTCGCCTTCATAATCCTGTATCGGTTCAACATAATCATTAGGATCATATTCTTCTGTTCTGTCCACAACGGAAACATATCCGACCTGTGTTGGGTTTTCAATTTCATGCAAAGACTTGTGAATATATTTAATATCCCTTATACCGCTTTTTATTGAATCCTTTACAGATTTATTCTTGTTCTTGTCCCCATCATAATATAAGTTGTTTTTTCTCAATGGACTGTTAACATCATTAATTCCCTTATAATAAGTAACTCCATCTGGTGTAGATGTAGGTTTGACATCACCTGTGACTTTTCTTTCACTTTCATCATATTCAATATCTTCCTCATTATTATGGTAGTTATCATTATAGTTTTGAGTATTTTCATCGTTTTTATTATTTAATGCTTCAGAAATTACATCATCAAATGCCTTATTTACAAGTGCAGAAGCCAGATTAGAAATATCTTCATCTCCAAGAGTACCTTCAGGAATATTATCAAAAGTTTCATCAATTATATGGCTAAATTCATCCTGTTTGACATTCCTTTTTCTTTCCATCTCAGACACACCACCAATATTCTTATTAAACACTACTTTTTTATTATTGAATTCTTCTTTTCTAGAAGAAATATCATCATTATTTACTTTACTGATATCTCCTGAGATTATTTCAACCTCAACGACATCATCGTCCTTAGGCGCAGGCCTGTGTTCAATGACATCCTCATCAATAATCTCCCCATGAACCGTTTTAACTTCCTCTTTAGTCAGATTAAGTCTCGAAGTACCTCTGATTGCATCAGAAAACTTGGATTCGCTTAATCCATTAGGGTTTTTAGGTTTACTGTCACCGAAGAAAATATTTTTCAAAGGATTGACCTCGACAACAGGAGGTTCTTCATCATCAGAATAATCAATAGTGCTCTCCTCATCATTGCTATGGTCAACATAGATATAATCATCATCAGAACCTAAATCGAACTTATCGCCGTTAGAAGAGTCAACATCAATATCCTCTTCAGGGATTTCATTACTGCTACTGTCAGCACGGACATGATCATCATCAGAACCTAAATCAACATTTTCAACTCCAATAGCATCATCAGAACCTAAATCAATATCATCATCACTTAAATGAACATTTTCAACTTCAATAGCATCATCAGAACCTGAATCTGGAATTGGATCTGAATCATCAAAATTATCGCCATACTGTTCATCAATACTTCCATCATCTTCATTATATAGCTCATCTACATTAATACTATCAGTTGATGAAGAAAACTTGACTTTAGGCTTTTCTTTAGCTTTTTCGGCTGAATCATCAATATCTGAGGTTTCCGGTTCACTAACCTCTTCAATAGGTTCAGGTTCGATATCTTCTTCAAAAGAGCCTGAATCAAACTCATCAATTACCTGATTATCAAAATCACCCATATTCTCTTCAGGGATTTCATCATTGCTATGGTCAACATAAATAAAGTCATCTTCTTCTATTTTATCCTTAATGGAATCTGTGACATCTTCTTCGGATTCATCATCATTGAATAATGAAAATTTATTTTTTATTGAAGATAAAATTCCTCCACCACTTGCTTTAGAAATGGAAGAACCGAAGTTGACTTTTGAAGAATCTGAATCATCATCTATTTCTTCTTGGAGTTCTTCTTCTCTTTCTTCGTCTTTATATTGAACATCTTCGCTATAGTCTTTATCACTTGTAAATGTATCTTCATCTTCCTCACCATCATCTGAATGTTTATCGGAAATATTATCTAAATCATCATCTTCCCCATCTGATAATTCTTCAAGAAACTCCTCTACATTAACTTCATCAGAATCATTTTCGTTAATATCAACATCTAAAATATCATCATTATCTAAAGAAGTGTCTTCATCATCAAAATACTTTGACTTATCAGTATCTTCTTCAACACCAGAAACATCATCATTCAAATCATCATTAATCTCAGATGACTCATCAACAACTTCAACACCAGAAACATCGTCTTTTAAATCATTATTTATCTCAGATGACTCATCAACAACTTCAACATTATCTGAATCTATGGAGACATCCTCTTCAAAATCAGAATCAGCAGGAATATCCTCTTTTAAATCATCATCCAACCCTGATGACTCTACAACTTCAATATCATCTGATATGCTGTCTTTTTCTTGAGAATTATCTTCAATATTCACTTCAAATTCATCATCATCTTTAAATATAAAATCATCAAATGCACTGGAATCTTCACTGACACTTATGAAATCACTCAAATCCTCACTATTATCCTCTTTTTCTTCATTAATAGTGACGAATTCACTAGGAGATTCATCAGCAACAACTTCTTTAGTTTCTTCTTTGGCTTGAACAAATTCACTTGGAGATTCTTTTGTAAATTCCACACCATCATCAAAATCATCGATTTCATCTTTGCTTACAAAAATTATATCATCATCAAAGTCCAGCTCTCCATCAGGAGGTATTACTTCAACATCATCTCCAAGCATGGCTGCTTTAGCTTCAGCCTCTTTTTGTCTTTGCTCTTCGAGTTCTTTTTCACGTTGTTTTCTTAACTCTTCAGCCCTTTTTTCAGCTTCCAATCTACGTTTTTCCTCTTTTTCACGAGCTATTTTTTGTTCCTTACGAGTTTGCTTGATTGACTTTTCAATGAAATCCAATAACTTTTTACGTCCTAAATCACGGTTTCTGTACCAGTCCGTGGACCATAAATGATAAAGCTTCCAGCCCAATCCTTCCAAGACCTGTTCACGGAGCCTATCACGGTCACGTGCAACCTTACTTGAGGCGTACATTTTTCCATCGGTCGTTATTCCTAAAATATATTTTCCGGGATTCTCCTCATCGACAATAGCTAAATCTACCCTGAAACCAGCACACCCGATTTGTTTATCAACCTGATAACCATTTTCCTCCAAAAAGCTTGCAATTGCATCTTCAAATGGTGCTGATGTATGCTCATCTGCTGTATGAGCACCGATAGTTAGGTTTTCAGCATACTCCAGGAATTCCCTTAGTGCTCTTACACCATGTGGCGGATTAGCGGTTAATTTCATGCTTGAAGCTTTGAAATTTGAGAATACAACACATTTCTGTCTTGCACGTGTAATCAATACGTTTAATCTTCTTTCACCACCATCCTGATTTAAAGGACCGAAATTAAGTGACATCTTACGTTCGTTATCGAAACCATATCCAACACTGATTAATATGACGTCCCTTTCGTCCCCCTGAATAGTTTCAAGGTTTTTAACGAAGAATCTTTCATCCTTGTTTTCAGAGAATAACGGTTCGAATTCTGGTCTTTCACGACGTTTTTCTTCTAATTTTTCCAGAATAGCATTTTTCTGTGCAACAGAGAATGTTCCAACACCTAAACTTTTGGTATCACCATATCTGTCAAAATGGTCAAATATTGCTTCAACAACATCTTCCGCCTCTTTTGGATTTGCGGATGATGATCCCCTGTCATATGCAGTGTCCGGATTATAATGGAATTTCAATCCCAATTCGGAATCGTTATGTGAAGGTGAAGGATATACGAGCAATTCATTATCGTAAAATTCCTTATTGGATACGTTAATTAATGATTCATGACGGCTTCGGTAGTGCCATTTCAGCATTTTTACAGGAAATGACAGTTTACACAAATGGAGGATACTTTCCATGTCCAGAGAGGTAGCTTCCTCTTCGTCACTTTCTCCGCTCGCCATCTGATCAAAGAATGATGTTGGAGGTAACTGTTGGGTATCTCCCATTACAACAGCCGTTTTACCTCTCATGAATGCACCTAATGCATCTTCAGGCTTGACCTGACTTGCTTCGTCAAAAATAACTACATCAAACTGCAGCTCTTCATTGGTAGGGTCAAGATATTGGGCTACAGATAAAGGAGACATCATGAAACAAGGTTTAATCTGCTTAATCATTCCTCCGGCCTTTTCCAGCAATTTCCTGACCGGCAAGTGTCCGCTTTTTCTTGTAAATTCTCCGGCCAATACCTTAGCCTGAGGGTTTTCCGTGGCTCCAAAGATTTGTGGAATGTTTTTATTCAATTTATGGAAAATCCTTTTACGGTTTAGAACCAAAATTTTCCTGTCCAAATCCTTAAATTCCCTTATCCGGTTTTCATGCAATTCACCGATGAATGTTGCCAGTTCATGGTTTTCAACAAATAAAATATTCAAAAGAGAATCGGCGAAGTTCCCTTCAACCAGTGATTTGATATCGTCTTTTTTAATATTTCTTTTTTCAATGGAATCTACAAACAGCTCGGCGGTTGTTCCTTTTAGGGAATTTTTAGTATTAAGATATTGTGACCATAAATGAAGGCTGGATAGCTGTCCTCTCCAATTATACAGCTGTGTCTGCCAATCTTCAAATGCAACATCATTTGCACCTTTTTTAAATATCAGTTTACTTCTAGGATTTAATTTGGCCTTTAACTTATCCAAATCATTACTGAATTCATTTCCGGAATCTATATAGTCAACCAAATCCCTTTCAGGGTTTATGTCAAATAAGTCCTTGGATAATATGTCAATGGTATTCTGTGAAAATATCCCTTCTTTTGTAAGCACTGTAAACTGACCCATCCATTGGGCAATAGCTTTCAAATCATTGACATCAGCATTCAAATGCCAGTAATCACCATAGTAACTTTTAGCCAAGGATTCATTAGCTTCCAAATTCTTTTTAAGCTGTATTGCAATTTTTGCCTGATTCAATTCATTGATAATGGTTGGAATATCATCCGGAACCGGAACATTATAATACCTTTCAACCAGTTCCACATGCTGTTTACCTTTAAAGAAACGTAATTTTTTATGGGACAAATCATTTAGCTGATAAATAAGTGCATCAATATTTGTGTGATAAATGCCCTGGTTGAATTTATCCAAGATTCCTGCAACCTTCTGATACTTGGCCAATTCCCTAATTATCAGATAGGCATCATCATTATTCTTATCCCATGCTCCTGACTTTAATATTTTAGCATCAATTAACTCGGAGTTTTGTGATTTGATAATATCAAATGCTGAAAGTGATTTTTTAAATTCATTTAATGTATTTGGCTTTTTAATGCCGTAAATATCATAGACTCTGCCTCTTTCAACTAAAAACGCATCAAGAGAAGTCAATGTATCATTGATAAGCATTTCAATTTCCCTTAAATCAGCCGGAAGCAGGCTTTTAGGTGCGCATTTGCTCCAGGGATTTTCCTTTGAAATAGTCTGATAGAGTTCCGCAACGCTTTCCAATGCCAATATGATATCATCCAGATCTTTCATTGAAACAGTTTCAGGGCTGTTGAATCTCACCAAAGGCATTATGCTATGTTTACGTGAAAAGTGGTCATCGGCGGCCTCTTTCATACCATACAGCTGAAACGCTGACAGGTTAACTGCAAAGACAGGTCTGTGAATGACACTTGCATAATCGTCCAATTGTCTTTTCAAGGTTTCAAGTTTCCTTATGGTCTGATCGATGTTTAATGTGTCAACAGCACGAACATTGGTTGCCTTTTGCAGATCCTTCAGGAATTTCTTACGTCTGGTTTTATGGGAATGCAATTCTAAAACAAATTTTCCCAGTCCAACGCCAGTCAGCCTGTCCTTTACAACATCCAATGCCGCCATCTTTTCTGATACGAATAAAACTGATTTGCCTTCAGCAAGCAATTCTGCAATAAGATTTACAATAGTTTGGGATTTACCTGTACCCGGCGGTCCTTCCACAACAAGGTTTCTTCCTGCCTTAACGTCCTGAATTGCCGCAATCTGTGATGAATCCGCATCCAAAACCTGGTACATCGTTTGATACTCAAGCTGTGAGTCCACATCTTCCTCATTGAACGCTTCAACATCATTTTTAGCAGGATTGAAAATAGCCTGTATCAGCTCATTTTTAGTTAAATCAACGTTATCCGCCCAACTGTCGGGATTTAAATCATTATACATTACGAATTTTGTGAAACTAAAGAAACCCAAAGCTATATTGGTGTTGACTTTCCAGTTTTCCATTCTGCTTGTAGCACGTTTGACCTGGGCAATATAATGGTCAATGACTTCACCATATTTTTTAAATTCAAAATCTGGAAGCTCTATGCCTCCTTCAAGAAGTTTTGCCTTAAGTGAAATGTTGGTTTGAATGTCTTCTCCAGTCCATGCCAAATTAAATGATTCACCAACCTTTTTTCTCTCCATTGAAACAGGAATGAGAACCAGCGGTGCCTGGTTTACTTGCCTTGGTTTGGATTTGTCTATCCATTCCAGAAATCCGACAGCAAGATAAAGGATATTGTAACCCTGTTCCTGAAGCATCGTTTTAGCCTGGTTATTGATGTAATATAATCTTTTTTGAAGTTCATTTGGAGTCAGATCCGTAGCCAATTTCTTGTTTCCTTCTGAGAACTTTGAAAAATCAAATGGAATATGATCCCAGACAGATGATTTGTCTTCCTTTTTATCCTTCTTATTGGCGACGAAATACATTTTATTTCCCTGCAGAACCAACGTCTGGAAAACATTTATTGGAGTTTGATTATTGATTGAAACTGTTTTAGCTCTGGATTTAAAATTAAGCAACTGATTTCTTAATGTTAAATCTAATAACTCCTTACGTAAGTTTTCAAACTCTCTTTCGATTATATTATTTGATGAATTGGATAACATGATGATCATTTATATTTAAAAAAATTCCTTAAATCATATATAATTATTAATTCTTTAATTAATAAAGTTTACCTAAAATTAAATATCGCCTTTAAATGGCCCGAAAAAGCTGAGTTTCTCGCAAGCTATTTTTGATGCGAAATTTGCGGATTTTAAAATGGAATTTGTGGTTAATTTTTTTGAAATGTAAGCGGCCATATATGTATCGCCGCAGCCCGTTGAATCAACAACATTCTCACAATTCACGGCTTCAATTTTATACTCATTACCTGAAATCACTCTTGATCCACGACTTCCATCAGTTATGATGATTTCATCTACATCTATGTTATCGCCAATGATATTTTTCTCTGATTCATCCATAAATATTGTATTTACACATGATAATATGGCAGGTAACTCATCGAAGTTATCTAATTTTATAGTGTAGTTCTCATTTACTTTAACATCAGGTGTTCTTAAAAAACCCTGAACTGACAAAAATATTGGAACATCAAAACTTTTGAGATATTCAATGGTTTCTTTAGGAAAGTCATGACGATTAAGGGGATTTACAACAAAAGCATCAATATCATCGGGCAAAATGTCTTTCAAATCTGATGGAAAGATAGGTATTTTGGCAAAATTGCTTGATTGGCGTCTAATATCCAGATTATCCTCAAAAGGGTATTCGTTAATGAAAAAATGAGAATTATTCTTTTTAATTATTTGAACTTTGGATTTATCCGGAAAATCATCTATTAAATTTTCATCCGAACAGTTTACAATTGCCAAATAGTCATTGAAGAATTCTTCAAAAACAAAGCTTTGAAAGTAAGTCGCTCCGCCAACTCTGTTGGACTTTTCATTGCCGATAACAACCAGGTCATTAGTTACCGGACCAATAACTACAAGTGTCATGGTATCAATTGTGTTTTCGTATAAGTATAATTATTTATAATTACAATATATAACAATTTGTTTAGTATTTAACAGTGTATTTTGATGAATATTACTTCAGAAACATTAATTAGTTACTATCAAATAAATTAAATACATGAAAATTTTAATTGAGTTCAAAAATCTGTTAATGGAAACTTTGAAAGATAATAAAAGATTAATAATCGGATTATACTTAACATTTATAATCTTCTTTGTTGCGGCATGGATTTTATCTGGCGCAAGAGTGGAATCTGCCATAAGCAATATGCCAATTTCAAATGCAACCTCTACACCAAATATGAGTGCTGACAGTGCAGTTGAGCTATTCATCAATAATGAATGGGGAGGAATCGTAACATATGTTTTTTCCATATTCTTTGCAATTCTGGCAATTATAATGTTAGTCTATAATGCCGTTAATTTGGGAGTTTTGGGACAATTATTCAACCAGGTAATTCCCAATGGAGGTATTAAATACATCGTTTACCTGATTCCTCATGGAATATTTGAGATTACAGCAACTGTTCTTCAGTCAGTGGCCGGAGTGTTATTATTCATATTCATCTGGAGATTCATCAAAGCCTGGAGAAGTAACAATACATCCGGAGCTTCAGAAGCCTTTGAAAAAACTAAAAAAATATTAGTTCAAAGCATTATACTTATGATATTTTCAACAATCTTATTGCTTGTTGCAGCTCCAATTGAAGCATATTTTTCAGTGCCTTTCTCTGAATTCATTATCGGACCATGATATCTGCAGTCAATCCAATTCAATAGTAATATCAACTACATGATACTTGCCAGAAACTGCATAAATTTCCTTTTTAATGTTTTCAACATTTTTTCCAAAATCAACATCGACCTTTACAGTCATTACGGAATCTATACCGTCAAGTGACCAGATATGGAAGTCCTCTATTGCATTTACACCATCAATAGCCAATATCTGCTGTTTGAATTCATCGACATCAAAGTTGTCAGGAGTCTTTTGAAGCAGCACTTCTACTGATTTGTATAAATTACGTCCTAAATTGAATATCAGCCATACTGCGATTCCAATTGAAACGAACGGATCCAAGTATGGTGCCCCATCCCAGAATATTAAAACAATACTCAATATCAATATAGCAACCCATTCAAATACATCACCCAGCTGATGGAATAATATAGCTTTCTCATTGAATGTTTCACCGTCATGAAGCCTATGAACAGATATTGATTTGAATGCTATTCCAACAATAGCCATAACAAGCATTCCGCCGGCATCAACGCCTTCAGGAGAAAATAACCTTGGAATAGCTTCAGACAATATTATGAAAGCCATTATGATTACAAAAATAGAAATGATTACAGCACCCAAAATTGAAAATCTCTGATATCCATAGGAATATTTGTCGGTTGAGTCCTTTTGGGATACTCTTTCCAGAAACCATGCCAATGCAATGGAAATCGTATCGGACATGTCATGAATGCAGTCAGCAAGGATTGCCATACTGTTGGTTGCAAGACCTCCGGCAATGACAATAATATTGAATGTGAGATTCATGAAAAATACGAATGCCAAATTTTCGCCCGCTTTTTTGTGATGACTGTGGGTATCAATTCTCATATTCTATTAATTTGTCAGTGATAAAATAAAAAAGTTATTTAAAGTAAATAATATCAAAATTAAATTTTATTTTAGTTTTTAGAATTTAGAAAAAGAAATATCGCCATTACCAAAACATCAATTCCCACAATTATAATTGATAGTATTGGCATGAAAAATGCGGATACCAAAGCAATTAGATATCCTCCAAACATAAGCAATCTAACTTTATTATCACGAACTTCATCTTTCGGGACATCTGGATTGGCTTTAGTTATAGCAATATCCAAAAATTGGAATGATAAAACCCACAATAATAAGACAATAACATATATTACTTCAGATAATACATTATTTGGAGCATTACCCACCAAGGCAGTTGAAAATGGAATTAATGTTACTAAAAATAACCACATCCCATTAATTACGAAAATTTTATTGTTTATAATCTTTGCCTTCTCAAATGCATTGTGATGAGATCTCCATGCCAGATATATTAAAGAAAAACTCAATAAATAGGCATAAAAAATAGGTAACTGTGATAATAGAGAATTAACAGAAACCGTTTCAGGAACAGCAAGTTCTAAAACCATTATTGTTGCTGCAATAGCTACAATACCATCACTTAAAGCAGAAATTCTATCTTTATTCATATTATCACTACAAATTAATCTTTAGAAAAAATAACATAAATAATTATGTATCTTGTTAAGAAGCATTTTTCATAATCCAATCAAAGGCTTTTGTTGGTAAAACTGCATGGGCAAAAACAAGAGGTAGCCTCAATCCGATTAAAAGAGTATTAACGATGAATATTTTTCCAAAAATACTAAAGAATATATGATTAAAGAAGCGAAAAAACAATTGAAAATATAATTAGATTTATATAATTTAAAGATTAAATCAATATTAGTGATTAAAATGGCAATAATAGGAACAACAATATTTTCACATATATTTCCAGTACTTTTTGGATTTTTCGGATTATTACTAATAATATCTGGTATATTAGATGAAAACAATCCTAAATTCGGTTTAGGTATCGTTTTATTTATTGTAGGTTGTGCATTCCCTTATGTTGTACTAAATGCACTTATTTAGATTATTGAAATCTCACCAGAATGTAGGCTAGTTCCTACCAACACTTTTTTTATTCCCAGTTTTTCCAGCTCATCAATAGAGTCCTTATTCAGCCCGCCGGCTATTATTAACTTATCCATCATATCATCAAACTCATTCAAGAGCTCTTTATTGTATCCCTGATTGGTTCCAACGCCGCTGATGTCCAAAAGTATGATTTCAGCCGGATCAAGTTCTTTTAATATTTTTTTGTATTCCTGGAAGTTCAAGTCCAGTTTCTTGCAGTACAGTTCATTGTCCTTTACATCAACGCTTATTACAATTCTTTCTTTAGGGTATTTCTCAAAAATCTTATAAAGTTGATTTACATCTTCTAGGGTTTCTGTCGGAACAATTATCTTAAATGCATAATCAAGGAAAAAGGAAAATGCCTCAACATCCTTTACGCCTGCATCCAGCATTACTGGAATTATTGTGTTGGCCATTTTTATTTCATTGATATTGTGGCCCTTGCTTTCAATCAAATCCAAATCTGCAATATATAATTCGTCAGCGCCATTCAATTTTAAACCCTGTGCAATTTCAACGGGACTGGATGATGGAGCAAAAACTGTTTGCAGAGGTTGGTATGTATCTCTTAGACCGGATTTGCCGCTTACTGCCTGACCTTCTTTTAAATCTAATACTGGTATCTTTTTAATCATATTATCACCATAATAAATAATTTGATTAAAAGAATATTTAAACTTTAAAAAAAAAACAATAGGAGGAAAATTAAGCTAAAAGTAATTTTTAGCCTAATTTTGAAAATAAAAATAATGATCAATTTAGGGGAGAGTATAAAAAATATGATTTTTAACCCTTGTTTATTATCTTTATCATCATACTATATAAAGTTACCTATAATTTATAAAAATTAAATTATACTTGAATAATTAAAATTCAATTTATAGATAAAAAAATTAAATAATGTATAAAAAATAATGAAATAATAAATCATATATCAGTATAATTTAAGAATCATTATAATAATTTAAATTTTAATGTTTAAATTTAGTTAAAATCAATAAAGTTCGCTTGAAAAAGTCATTATACGATAATACATAGCTAGAAAAAAATGAATTACTTCAAACATCATGAATTAAAGTACAATTGAAAAAATTAATGAAAAATTAATTAAAATTTATAAAAATAAGAAATTTAAAAAAAATAAAAAAATGAGTTTGAAGCTGAAAGAGGGAATTTTGAAAGACAGAAAAAATCACGTGTTCATCCTTGCTAAGCTATCTATAATAATTAACTTCAAACTATATTATACTTTGATTTACTAATATAAATACTTTTTTATAAAAAAGTATTACTAAAAATAGTAAAAAAATAATAAAAAGTAATACTGACTGATTTAAAAAAATAATTATTCCCTATAATTTTCATCAATATAAGAATCAAACTTCAAATAAGCCTCATCGACAGCTTCAGCCAATAAATCCTGATCGATTTGTGATAACTCATCAAAGCTGACACCCAAATCAACATCAACATCCAATTGAGTGCCATCATAATCAACTGTAATATCCAAATCAAGATCCTCAAGTTCCTTAGTGGAAATCACACGTGACACTTCCTTTTCAAGGATTTCACCAAAATCATCGGAAATGGCGGTTAAGTCATCGGAAGTTAATTTTTTAAGTTTGGACATAATAATCTAAAAAAAGAATGGAAATTAAGCTCCATTAGGAGCCATTCCTTGCATTGCAGCCTGAATATTGGTTTGCATTTCTTCAAGTTTTTTCATAACCCTTTCTTCTTGGCGAGCCATAGTCTGTTTTCTTAACTTGAGAGTTTCCAATTTATCTTCAGCATCATCCAAAGCATCTTTATAATCCACTTTAATTAGTAAATTACCTGCTTGTTTAAATACTTCAGTATTTTCATCACAATTATTTAATTCTTCTAATGCTTTTTCAGTTTCTTGAATTTGAACTTCAACAGTTTGCATTTGCATGGTTACAGCTTGAGCCTGTTGTTGTAACTGTTGAAACTGATTTAATTGCTGTTGTATATTTTCAGGAATTTCCATATATAATCACCTTTTTATTTTTTATATATTAATCAAATTATTTATTTGTAATGATAAATTAATCCATTTAATAGCTGAATTGACAGAAGCCCGAAATGAAGTCGAATCCTCAGCATCAATATTTATGATAATCTTATTGTCCTCAAGAGTCAAATCCATGGATGATCTGTAATCCGGAGCTGTTTTGAACTCTAAAATAATGGAATCATAAATGATTTTTGCCTGATTGGAATTTTCAAATTCAACATCAATCTGACTTTTTACAGATTCTAAAGGACTATCATCAATCATTGTTATCTAAAATCTTTTTAACATTAATTTGAAAATCAGTCTTATCTCCAAATTTATTAATAAAGTTTATTTTAGCTATCAAATCATCATCTTCAGATATGTGAATATAATTATCCTCTGCGCTATCCACCAGTTCAAAACCTAAAATGTCACTTAGACAATTAAGTTCGGAAACATCGCTAACTACCTTTAATTTAGATGGAGCTATATTGAGTCTTTCGTTGGAAATACTTGCAGTGATTAAAATAATGAGTAATTCTTCTCCTTTATTAGAATAAAATGTTATTTTACTGGGATTTCCTTTAATTTCATTAACAATAGCTAAATTAACTTCATCTTCATCCAACGCTCTTAAGAGAAGCTCCCTCATATTCATTTTACCTCTATTGACAGAAGTTGAATCTGTAGAATGGGCAAAATTCTTACAAAATTTTCTAGTTTTTTGAGAAGGTTTTCTAGAAGTTGAAATTAACATTTAAATCAAAAATAGTAAAAAGTATAGATAAAACAAGATTAAAATAATCTTGATTTAATTCTATTTTTTAAGGCCAACTCTGTTGACCATATTCCCATCGGGAACACTTGCAGAAACCCAACGAGTTACTTCAGGTACATTTTTAAATAAAATCCTATATCTACAGTTAGGACATTTATTGACCATGTAGCTTTTTTGGTCTACATCGGTTCCACAACGTGGACATTTATACAAGGATTATTCCTCCACTTTAATATCTCTGATACTACGTGCTGCGGATTTAGCCATAGGGGTTTGAGGAACGTAAGCTCCACCAGTAAATACTGCACCGCATTTTCTACATTTCCAAATTCCAGCAGCTTGTCTTTTTACATAAGGTCTATCACATTTAGGACAAACATGATTTTTTTTCATGTTTTCTTCGATGAGTTTAACAGATCTTTTTGCTTTTCTTCCGTATCTTGCACCGAACCTACCTGTAATACCAACTTTTTTAGTTCTTGCCATTTTAATTTCTCTCCATTATAAAAATAATAATAAAAAATGTAAATCAATTAGATTTACCATGATTAAAACAATCATAAAATTATCTAATGTAATAATATTGTACTACATTATATTTAAAGTTAATGGTAAATTCAAGAAAATATTAGTATTTTCCTAAAATACCCATCAATATTAACCCAATCAATTAATCGAAAGTGTGATAATTAGGACTTTCATTAGTGATTAACAGATCATGAGGATGTGATTCCTTAATACCACTACTGGTTATTCTGACAAATTGGGCTTTTTTCTGCATGTCAGCAATGTCTTTAGCTCCACAATAACCCATGGATGATTTTAAACCACCGACCAATTGGAATAAAATTTCACTAACGGTTCCCTTATAAGGCACAGCACCTTCAATTCCTTCAGGAACATATTTTGTGTGGTTCATTTTACTTTTAGATCCTTGGAAGTATCTGTCAGCACCACCATCAAACTCACTGGTCATAGCTCCCATGGAACCCATTCCACGGTATTTTTTGTATTGTTTTCCGTTCATAACAACAACATCACCAGGAGCTTCAAAAGATGCTGCAAGTAAATTACCAAGCATTACTGCATCTGCACCTGCACCGATAGCCTTAGCAATATCACCTGAGTATCTGATACCACCGTCAGCAATAACAGGAATGCCTGCATCTGCGGCTGCATCAGCAACATCGGAAATTGCGGTCAATTGCGGTACACCAACACCTGCAACGATACGTGTAGTACACATTGAACCTGGACCGATACCGACTTTTAATGCGTCTACACCCATTGATATCAAATCTTCAGCCGCTTCGGCAGTTGCAATATTACCCACACATAATTCAGCATCAATATTGTCCTTAATGGTTTGTGTGAATTTGACCACATTCATATTGTGAGCATGAGCGCAGTCTATGGATATGATATCTGCACCTGCCTGGTCTAAGGCCATTGCCCTTTCCAAATCGAACGGACCGGAAGCTGCAGCAACCAAATAGTCACCATTCTTATCACGTGCGGCATTAGGATATTGAGCCTGATTTAAAATATCTTTAATAGTAATGATTCCAACCAGCTTGCCGTCATGAAGAACAGGCAATCTTTCAACTTTATTTTCATAAGCGATATTCAATGCCTCTTCAGCAGTGATTGGCTCTTCAACAGTTACAACATCAGAAGTCATGATATCTTTAACAGTTTTGTTAGGTTCAGATTTCAATACTGGCCTGATGTCTCTTTTTGAGATGATACCTATGATTTCATCACCGTCAACGACAGGAAGTCCGCTGATTAATTCATCCTGCATCTTATTTTGAACATCCAAAATTGTTGAATCAGGAGTTATAGTTACCACATCACGAATTGTCAAGTCTTCGGCGGATTTAACTTTTTTAACCTCTTCAACCTGCCTTTCAAGTGAAATATTTCTGTGAATTACTCCTATACCACCTTCCTGTGCCATGGCTATAGCCAATTCGGCTTCAGTAACGGTGTCCATTGCAGCACTTAAAATAGGAATATTCAATTTGATTCCTTTTGACAACTCAATGGTTGTATCAATGTCTTTAGGTTCAACATAACTTGCATTAGGAGTTAATAAAAAATCATCAAAAGTGTATGACATTCTTGCTTCTTGAACTTTTTTAGAATACATTAAAAAACACCTACTTAAAATGAATCACATAATTCTTTAAGCTCAGCTACTGCAGTATGATGTATCTTACCGGTATTACGGTCACCGCCAACACAGGCAGCTCCTCTGATACCTACAACATCACAACCAATATCGTGTAATGGTTTTAACTGATCTTTTTTAACAGATCCTGCAAGAGCAGTTTTTAAATTATAACTGTGAGCTTCTTCAACGAATTCAGTTAATTTATCAATATCTAAATAATCAAATAAAGTATGACCATCTTTGACAGCAGTATCCAACATTGCCAAATCACAGTTTGCATCACGGGCAACTTTTGGAATTTCCATTGGATCAACAGCACCAACACGATGAGCATCAGCATATCCTGCAGCTACTACAATAGTATCAGGACTAACATCTTTAACAGTTTTAGATACATTTTTCATAACTTCAACAGCTTCATCGTAATTTTTGGTTCCATATAATCCCACTTTGATATAATCTGCTCCAGAAACATGAGCACCCATTGCCGCAAGAGAAACTGTGCCCGGTTTGTAAGGCACATCACCTAAAGTAGCGCTAACAAGTTTGTCTTCAGGAGTTAATTCCCTGATTTCTTTAATAACCCAAGGGAAATTAGCACCTAAAGATCCTTCTTTAGGATTTTTTACATCAACAATATCTGCTCCGCCTTTAATAGATTCAAGAGCTTCTTCATGATTTATAGGACTTATTAATAGAAGCATGTATTTCCTCCGTTTAAATATATTAAATATTAGAATATAATATATTTATATTTAGTATTCCTTCTTTATAAGTATATGCTTCAAAAATTAGTATGGTGAATCGTTTTCACTTACATTATCTTTGATTTTTCCATGGACTTTAGGATAAAAACCAACTTCTGAAGACAATTTCCTCAGATTTTCCAATATTTCATTAGTTGGAATGGCTACAGGACAGTTTAAAGTGCATAATCCACATAAAGTACACATGTAAAGACCTGAATTGTAGCATGTCTCATCATCTTCAATGAATTTTGACATTGCAACACCCCTTCCGCCAAGATAATTATTAAATCCGAATTCGTTTCCGACGGCATTGTAAACCGGACAATGCACTATGCAGTTTCCGCAGCCGATACACCACAGACATTCCTCGCTTGCCAGGCTTCTTCCATTGTCCAGAAATATAACAACAACCTTTTCAGCCCCATACATGTTTTTGAGAAGTTTTTTTTCGATGTCTGCCGTCTTTGAAGGTCCTGAAATTACATTCATATATGATGTGACATAGTTGCCTGTAGCATAGACAGTTTCCAGCTTTGCAACAGAGATTGCATCTTCCAATGTGGGTACAATTTTATCGATTCCAGCTACAATTATATGCAAATCTTTTAGTGAAACTAGTGAAATATTGCCCTCGTTGTGCACCATTATGCATGACCCCTCTTCACAAGCTATTGCATTGGCACCTGATATACCTACACTTGCATTTTCAAGACGGTTTAGCACATCTTCCCGTACGGTTTCCATGATTTCACGGGCAACAGGATTGACATCACCATCAAGTGAATCATTGACAATGCTTGCGATTTCAGAAATGTTCAAATGTGAAGCAGGACCAGTCGGGTGAACTGGCTTATTGTCAGTTTTTTTAAGCTGTAAAATCCGATCTCCCAAATCCGTTTCGACAACATTCCAATCCTTTGATGCGAGTTCTGATTTAAGATTGATTTCACCCAAAGTATTGGATTTTGCCTTTGCGATAACCTTATTGTCAAAACCTTCAATCAAATCAAAAATAATATTCAATGCATCCTCTTTAGTTTCGGCAAACTCCACATCAATGCCGTTGCGCTTGAATGACTCTATTGCCTGAGCGTATAACTCATCTGAATTTTCAACAGAGTATCTTTTAATTTCACGTACCCTCTCCTGCAGTCTTCTGACCTGAGGGGAGTCCTTGATTTGTGATGACCTTGACTTGACTGTATTGAATGACTTTCTCATTGTTTCAAGTTCACTCGTCTTCATAGACACCACCATATCTGATTAAAAACTCCGTCAAGTCCAGAACTTCCAGATTATCATTTTTCAAATTAAGCTTGCAGAAAGGACACGGCGTAACCAGCAATTCCGCACCGGTATCAATAGCCTGTTTAACTCTTGAATCAGCCATCTGTGAAGCTATTTCAGGATAAGCTGATTTGACGCCTCCTCCGGCGCCGCAGCAGATACTGTTTTCACGAACGTTTTCCATTTCAACCAGATCGGCAACACTTGAAATAACATCCCTTGGTTCATCAAATACATTGCAGTGACGGCCCAAATGACATGAATCATGATAAGTGACATTGAAATCCTTTTTAATGAATTTTAATTTACCTTCATCAATGAGCTGCTTTAAAAATTGTGAAATGTGGATGACATCCAAACCTTCATAGTCATCGTTTAAAGTCTTATAGCATCCCGCACAGGAAGTTAATATTAATTCATCCTTTAAAACTTCAGTATTTTTTTGAATCTGCTTTTGAGCTTCCCCAACAAAGCCTGTCCTTAGCAAAACAGAACCACAACACTTTTCATCATCCAAAACTCTATAATGTATGCCTGCCAAATTTAACAGCGTTTCTGTTGCATCCTGAATTGAAGTTTCCTTCTCACGTGCAGTACAGCCTCTAAAGTATATCATAAACTTATTCCTCTTCATCATCAAGAGTGATTTCATTGTTAAGTGCAACCTCTTTAACAAGAGTATTCAAATCATTTTGCATCTTATCAACAATGAAATATAATTTCAAAACAGTGTAAAACAGTATTACAAATACCAATATGATTATAAAGTCCAGACCACGGGTTATACCGAATAACCGTGCAAATGTAATACTCATATTTGGAAATATTGCAAATAAACTGACAACAATCCAAAATACGGACCATAAAACAATAGTCATGAATGAATTTTTTCCTTTAAAGTATCTTGTAATGAACCATATGATAGCAATTACAGAAATTATAGGAAATATTAAAGCATATAAATACATTTTATCACCTTAAAATTGATGTTTAATCATCTGGAACAAAATTTTAAGTGCAACAGTGACATTTGTTCCTTTAGCTTGAGTTTCAGGAGTGTAAATTGTTTGAATTGGGACTTCAGCAAATGGAATATTATTATCATTGATTTCACGTATAAACTCTGAAGAGATAAGATAACCCGTAGCATTTATTGAAATTTTATCTAGGGCTTCAACAGTTATTGCCCTGAAACCAGTTTGGGAATCACTTACATTTACCCTATAGAATATCCTTGTCAAAAGATTCATGATTGAGTTTGCAAAACTTCTGGTTTTCGGCATGTCCTTAAATGGCCTTACACCAATTACGGCTTGAGCTTCGCCTGAAACCAATGGCTTTATCACTTCATCCAAATCATCGGCAGAATGCTGTCCATCAGAATCCATGCTGACAATATATTTCGGATTGAACTTTAAAACAGCCTCAAAACCTGTTTGGGTAGCAATTCCAACTCCACGATTAATAGGTAAAGAAAAAATATGTATTTTATCAGGGAATTTCCTTTTTGATTTTTTAACAACATCCAAAGTATTGTCTGAAGAGCCGTCATTAACAATGACCATATTATAACCTTTACGAGCAATGTCTTCTAAAACAGGCTCGATTCTTGTCGCTTCATTATACGCCGGAAGAACCACGTATGTTGCATTCTTATCTTCCGCAGTTATTTCATGTCCCATATATACACCTATAACGGTCCAGCATCCTCTTTTCCTTCACGCATCCCCATTCCAGCTTCTTTTCTCATAGCTTTTCTGTGATACATCATTTTAATTAGATTCTGTGCATGTTCACGAGCCCTGTTTTCAGCCAATTTTTTCAATTCAACAGGATCTTCCTCTTCATCCTCATGAACAAATACTTCCAATATATGAGTATTTGTCATTAGCTGTGCATTGATAAGACCTGTTGATGCTTCATGAGCACACATCTTATCCTTTTCCATAGGTCCGGGCATTCCAAGTGCCATGACAATATCGCAGTTTTCCTCTTCTATAAGGATTTTGGCTGTTACAGGCAAGTCTTTAACACCAGGAACTGTTTGACGTATTATTTTTAAGTCATAAGCATTATTTTTAAGCTCATCAATGGCTGCTGATGCCATGTCAAAACGGGCAAATGTAGTATCACAAATTCCAATCCTCATAAACTTCACCTTACAAAAAGATATGTTAATTTTAATATATAATGGTTAGTGAAAATAGTTTTTAGATAAAAAGTATTACTGCCGTAATAAAATCGTAATATTAATTATGATAATTTTTGAGATTTAAAAAAAAATATTTTATTTGAACTGTTCATTAGCCAATCGTCTAGCCTCAGAAATCGTTAACGGATAATCTCCATTAAAGTTAAATCCATCACGTTTTTCCAATATCTCAAATAAATGTGCAACACGAGGAAGTCTCAAATTTGCACTTCTTATTAATTCAATATCAGAGAAAACTTCTTTTGGAGTTCCACTTTTAACTATTTCGCCAGAACTAATGACATATACTTTACTTGAGTAAATAGGCACCAAATCAACATCATGCGTTGAAATAATAATGGTCATGCCTTCATCATTCAACTCATATAAAAGTTTCAATATATCTGATGCTCCTTTCGGGTCAAGACCTGACGTAGGTTCATCCAAAACCATTATTTCAGGCTGCATAGCCAATATACCGGCAATTGCAACTCTTTTTTTCTGACCTCCACTTAAATGGTGGGGAGCCTTTCTTTCAAAACCTTCCATATCAACTCTTTTCAATGCATCAGTGACCCTTTTTTCTGTTTCTTCCTGAGATAATCCTAAGTTTAAAGGACCGAATGCAATATCCTCTTCGACAGTTGGTGCAAAAAGCTGATCGTCAGGATTCTGGAATACAATTCCAACTTTCTGTCTAAATTTCATTAGACTTTTTTTGTCATGTTTTAAAGTTTCACCATCAATGATGATTTCTCCACTATCCGGTTTGATAATACCATTGAAATGTAAAAACAATGTAGATTTACCCGCACCGTTTTTTCCAAGAAGTGATACCATCTCACCCTTTTCGACTTCCAAATTTACATTTTTCAAAGCCTGTGTTCCATCATCATATGAATATGAAATATTATTTGCTTTTAACATTATTTATTACTCCTTTTAGGTTTATAAACTGGTAAATATCCCTGATAACATCTTGAATCTAGTGAACATTGTAGCGTCTCTGATTTGTCAAGTGATCTGAAAAACAGATTACTGAATAACATACCTAAAGACTTATAAGTACTTTTAGAACCCACATAGCCTAATCTAGTTTCCTGAGCATTTCTCATTGTGTCCAATTGGTCTAAGAATATGAAAATTGCATTATACATCAAAAGAGCAATATCAATAAAAATTACCGGAACTTTTAACAGATGTAAACATTGCAGTAAATCTGCAATTGGTGTTGTTAAAGTTAAAAAACCTAAACATGAAAAACATGCAAAACAACGGCAAAATGTAGTGATTCCCAAATCAAGAGATGATCGGGTTACACCAATACCCCATATTCCAGTATCAAAAATTACTTCACCAGTTCCAAAGAAAAATATTAAAAATATACAGGTAACAACCGCAAATATTATTGGAATTGTAAGAAACTTAACATATGATTTGATTGATATTCTAGCAACACATAAAACCAGTATACTCATTAAAGCAAAAACAATGACATCTAATGTTAGATTATTCAAGATTAAAGTAGTAACCATCAAAACTATGGATACAATAACTTTTACATAAACATTAAAGTCAGACAGTTTATTATTATGTGCTATATAATCAATATCAAATTTCAATTAAAACAACCTCTTAAAAAAAAAAAGAAAAAGAATAATTAATTATTCTTCTTTACCCTGTCCTCTCCAGTAACCAAAGAAGTAACCAATGATGATTGCCCCAATAGCTGCTTGGACAGCGAATAATAAACTTTCTATTTCACCGCTTGGTGGTTCCCAAAATGAATTAAACCAAGGTTCGTATCCAGTTTCAGAAACACCATCAGATCCTTGATCGTCAGATCCTCCAAAGTATCCTTCATCTTCACCAAGACCAGAATACATTGCTAAAGGTGCCACTAATAATACAATTACAATAATTGCTAAAATAATATTTTCATATTTCATATTTATTCACCTTTTGCTAATTCTTTATCAGCGATAACACCTAATTTGTTTAATAATTTTGGTTTATAGCTCATTAATCCGTTCCAAATAATTACAGTTAATAAACCTTCAGCAATAGCTAATGGTAATTGAGTTGGAGCGAAGATTAAGAAAAATTTAGTGATTGCAGCCATAGTAGTAGGTTCAGGGAATGCTAAACCTAATTGTACGGAAGTTACTAAATAAGTTGCGAAATCAGCAACGAAAGCTACAAAGAAAATATTAACTTTAGATGGTAATCCAACTTTGAAAAATATTTTGTATACAATCCAACCTGCAAGAGGTCCTACAATACCCATTGAAACAATGTTTGCACCTAATGTGGTTAAACCACCGTGTGCGAGTAAAATTGCCTGGAAGATTAATACGATTGTTGCTAAAACTGCAGTAGCTGCAGGTCCGAAGATTGCAACACCTAATCCGTTACCAGTTGGGTGAGAACAACTTCCAGTTACAGAAGGTAACTTTAATGATGAAATAACAAACATGAATGCTCCACTTACAGCAAGCAAAGCTCTAGATTCAGGTAATTCATCTGATACCTTTTTGATTTTATAGAGTCCGTATGCAACCACAGGTATAGCAATAATAAACCATACTGCACACCAAAGTGGAGGTAAGAACCCTTCCATAATATGCATAATTTATTCTCCTCTTTAATAATTAATCAAATTTAGGCTTACTTAAATTTAAACAATTTAAATCTAAATTGACAATAATAGGTATTTAACTCATAGTATTTAAATATATAATATAAAATTAATAATTAATCAAATATACTTGATATATTTCTTTAAATTTACAAGCCTATTTTAAAAAAATACTTATTTTAACACTTACAAATATACTTTACATGAATATAAAAAACAATTTAATTTTAGCATTGGATGTGGGAAGTGAAGATGAGGCAATCGACATCTGCGAAAAAATTTCAGATGATATAGACACCATAAAGATAGGCTATCCACTAGCCCTTGCGGAAGGCCTTGAAATTATCCAAAAACTGAAAGACAAATTCGCATTTAAAGTGATATGTGACTTTAAGGTAGCGGATATCGATGTGACAAACGAAAAAATCTGTGAAGAGACCTTCAAAGCAGGCGCCGATGCAATAATCTGCCACGGTTTTGTCGGACCCGACAGCGTGCAGGCATGCCTTGATGTTGCAAACAAATATGAAAGAGAACTATTTTTACTGACCGAAATGTCACATCCCGGAGCTAAAAAATTCCTTCAATCCGCAGCAGATGAAATAGCTGAAATGGGAGTTGAAATGGGAATTACAAACTATGTTGCTCCGGCAACACGCCTTGATCGCCTGCAGGACATCAGAAATATTGTAGGTGATAACGCATACATTATCTCACCTGGAGTTGGAAAGCAGGGAGGAGATGCTAAAAAAACCTTAGAAATATCTAATGCAATAATTGTTGGAAGAAGCATTTATGAATCAGACAATCCAAAACTTGCCTGTGAAAATCTATTAAAATGAAGTTAAAATTAACTAAAAGTATTTTAATAATTAAATATATAGATATAAATGTTCTACTTATATAATGAACAAAATAATTGAAAAGGAGGAAATACTATGGCATCCGAAGTAACCAAATTAATTATGGAAACTATTTTAGGTTTAATTACCACTGCTTTCGCATTTGTTGCAGGTTTAGCATGGAACGATGCAATTCAAGCATTAATTGAACAATTTGTCGGAACTGGAGACGCATTATCCAGTTTATTTACTTACGCTATCATAGTTACCATTGTTGCAGTTCTCGTAACCGTTATTCTCGCAAGATTCGCTGCAAAAATGGGTATCGAATTAAACGAATAAGGAAAATTATACATTTTCCTTTATTACTATTTTTTCAAACAGACAACCAGCCAGTACATAGGACACTTCAAACAAAATAAAGAATATAAATGTCCAAAATGAAATAAAACCAAATAACGCCAATAGGAATATAACTATTTTCATTACAAACCTATATTCAAAAAATAGGATTATCAGATTATTCTGCGTGTAATCAGCTATTATTTCATGACCTACCTCATCGGCCAAAGCGGCAAATATAAAGATAAGCAAAATAACCAGACTTAATTCAGGCAATCCGAATATTAAACAGATTATTACAAATAAAATTAAAGTAATCCAATGATGGATGCCGTCTATTTTTAAAGCAATCAGATTGCCTATTAAAATTCCAATAAATACATAAGCCGCACCTGAATCAATAATTGCTGCAACGCCTGATGCAATTGCACATAAAACACCAAAAACTGTGGCTAACTTTAAATCATTGTTTTCATCATATGCATCATCTGAAAATTTCATGAAAAATCCAGATAAAAAGAATAAAAGGCCTAAAATAAGATAATTCAATTGAAACACCTAAATTCTATCCAATACTGCCGCATAAATCAGTGGAAATATTACAGTGACATCACCAATCACAGTTTCAAGAGTTGAACCGCATTTAGCTTTAGACCATGATTTAGCTTCCTGCAGAGGAGCACCGCTTAAGCTGCCTGCTTCCGGTCTGTCCATCGTTATTTGAATAGCTGAATCCAGACCTCCCTTAAGCAATGTGGAAGCAAGAGTGTAATGTTTGGTTAATCCTCCACCCAAAAGTATTCCGCCGATTCTTTCGCTGTCAAAAACCAAATCTGACAGATAATGCATGTCAGCTACAGCATCAACTACAAAATCATGATCCTGCGTGAACATCCATAACTGCAAACCGAACATACTGTCAATTAATCCTGGTGCAAAAATAGGAACATTCAAACGTGCTGCAGTTGCAACGAATGAATTTTCATCATCGATTAATAAACCGACCTCATACAGTAGCTCCTGAATAGATATTCTGTTTTTGCGTGCTGAAATGTCTTCAAAAATCTTAATAATCTCACTTTCAAAAATTGTAAAGTCATCAGACCCCACATTGATATCTGCAATTCTTCCGATTCCGTCGGCATTCAAGTCTTCATCGTCACGTCCTTCATCACGATAATGGTTTCCGCCGAATGCTTCAAGCAAATCATGAGTAATGTTTGCTCCGCTTGATATAATCAGATTAACATGCTTTTGAGAAATCATCTGGGTCACTATATTTCTAAGTCCTCCCGGAATCAACGGACCGCCCAAACTCATGAAAACATTCATGTCCTCATCTTTTATCATGTCTGTCAGTATATTAGATGCGCGGGCAACCCTTCCGGAACCTAATACTCCTGATTCATCAAATTGAGCCAGTAATTCAGATACTTTCATATCTTTTTTAACATTTAATTGGTTAACCTTATCCATTTAATCACACTAATTAGTAATAATAGGGAACTTTTCCAGGTTTGTCATGGAATTAATCAAATCAGTCCTTGTTACAATTCCGAGCAGGTTATTGTCATCATCTGCAATAATCAGTCTGGAAATGGATTTTTTAAACAGTATTTCAAGTGCTTTTGCAATTTTCAGATTTTCATTGATGATTATAACCTTTTTGGACATTAAATCTCCAACAGTTGCATCATCCCTATCATCTGCAAATGCATGAACCAAATCAGTTACTGTAAATACGCCCACAACTTTTCCATCTTTCATTACAGGAGCACCGTCAATCTTATTTTCAGAAAATATTCTTGCTGCTTCTTTTAAATTGCAGTCAACTTTAAGAGAAATCACATTTTTACTTGCAATATCCCCAACAGTCTGTTTTGGAATGCTTCTAATGGTAGTTGTGTCCACAAGCAGAATATTGTCCATATCATCCCTTCCGACAATTTCACCCATTATTCCTAAATTATTAACGGGAGTCGGACCTATTCTAATCATGTCTCCAAGATTCAAATCTTTTATGCTTCCAAGCACCTTAATTGCGGCTTCACATTCGCCCGGTTGCGGTACAGAAGTGAATTCAATTTTTGCAACGGAAATATCCTTTAATCTTTCATCATTTCTATAAATAGGAACTTTGGTTTCCTTATCGGAAATTGATATGTTTAAAGAATGATATGCTTCAATTGTTGGTTTATATCCCCCTCTAGGACCAGGAACTCCTTTAACTAAACCCAAACTTCTAAGTGATTGCATCTGGTTACGAATTGTTCCAGGATTCCTGCCCATAACCTCAGCAATGTCTTCACCCTTAATTGACTTGCCGTTTGAGGACTGGTATAAGTTAATAAGGGTTTGCAGAATTTCTTTTTGAACAGATGTTAACATGTTTTTATCCCCATCTAAAATAATAATAAATTAATTTATGTAAAAGATACTTTATAAATGTTAATGATTATTAATGATAATTAAAAATAGTAATAAAAAAAAGAAGAAATGATTATTCAATTAACTGTTTTAAATCATTTCTGATAATTGAAGTTGCATCAAAGCCTTTGATGGCATCAACCATCTCAGGGAACCTTGCTTTTGGAATCAGCACGTTAATCTGTGAAAAATCAGACCCTGGAGTGATAGTAGGCTCATCTGCACAGAGCTTATTGCCAATAAGATAATTGGAAACATCCTCGATCTTGGTGTTTGCAATGTTGAATTTCACATCAAAGTATTTTTTGGCAGTTATTGCTCCAAGCAACTGTTCATAAATCATCTGTGCCTTTTCAAGTTTTTCACCTGTGCAGCTGACACCTGCATAAAGGCCTGCGGAGGAAT
>NZ_JAZUMY010000030.1:0-2358 GCF_045603845.1 Methanobrevibacter sp. | reverse complement strand
CAAAACAACACCCAGAAAGAAAAAACCACACAGATGTTTCAACATCCAATACCAACCAACATAAAACATGAGAAAAAACAATAAAATAACGGAGAAAAATCATGAATCAAAATCTACCAACTTGACGACATTGAATAATTTTTATGGATAAAAAGATATTATTTGCATTAATTATAATGGGATTACTTGCTGTTTCAGCAGTCAGCGCTCAAAATTCATTATTTTTAAGCAATAATGATGATTCAATGTATCAGGTCTCATTAATGCAGGCTTTCATGCATGGAGAATATGGCGGAGTAATCACTGTGGGTGATTTCAAATCACATGGTGATATCGGTCTTGGAACATTTGAAGGAGTAAATGGTGAGATGATAGTCTTGGACGGTGTTGTTTATCAGGCGGCCTCTGATGGAAGCATCAATGTCATGTCAGATGATGAAAAAGTACCGTTCGGTACTTACTCACTTTGATGAAGACGCAAAAATAGACAACATTACTGCAAAGGATTTTGACGATTTAACCAGTCAATTGGACAATGAAATCACAAAATACGGTACAAACAATATGTATGTAATCAAAATCAAAGGTGATTTTTCAAACATTACAGTCAGAAGTGTTGAAAAACAGGAAGAGCCATATAAGGAATTCACCGATGTGGCTGCAGTTGACCAAAGGGTATTCAACCACACCGACCAGACCGGAACAATTGTGGCAGTGTATTTCCCAGATTACATGAACGAATTGAACATGCACGGATGGCATCTTCACTTCCTGTCTGATGACAAGACAAAAGGAGGACATGTCCTAAATTTAACTGATTTCAAGGGATCAGGTCAAATTGATGAAATTCATGAATTCAATATGATACTTCCAACTGACGATTTATTTGCAAAAATGAATTTCACCGAAGACATGACCAGTAAAATCAGCAGTGTGGAATAATTCTTTTGAGTTATTCCCTTTTTTATTATTTTTAGAAAAAACAATTTATTACAATAAATGGGAGAATAAGGATTCATGAAATACAAAAAAAGCATAATCATACTGGTGCTTGCTATTTTTTTATTCAGTGTAGCTGGTGTATGTGCCAGTGATGCAAACGATAATGTAGGTGAATTGTCACAAGCTGATGCTGATGAAATGGTGTCTGTTGAGGAAACTGAATTAATCAGTTTAACAGAAAATGAAGAAATAACAATTGAGAGAAATGTAGGAACATTTTCTGAATTGCAAAATAATATTACTGAAAAATATGGTTCAACATTAATATTAACTAAGGATTATGAACATGGAGACGATTTTGAGTCTAATGGAATCATTATTAACCAATCAATAACAATTGATGGACAAGGTCATAAAATCGATGCCCAGGGAAAATCAAGAATATTCAAAATAACAGTAGACAATGTAATACTTAAAAATATAAATTTCATAAATGGTAACACAATAATGGAGGGTGGTGCAGTTCACTTTGAAAAGTCCGGTACTGTGAGTGATTGTAATTTCACAAATAACATTGCTTCTGAAGATGGAGGTACTGTCTGGATGACTTCCGGCAGCATGACTGATTGTAATTTCATTAACAATTCCGCTTCCAGGGGAGGTGCAGTTTGCTTTTATGAGAAAGGTAATTTGACAAATTGTAATTTCAATAATAACTCCGCCGAAACTGGTGGTGCAGTATTTATTGAGAATGATTATTCAAATTCCAAAATCATCTCCACTTTTATTAACAATTGCGCAAAGAATGGTGGTGCAGTATACTTTAACGGTGCGGTTAATAATGTCATTATTAATAGTGTCTTTAGAAACAATGGTGCTGAAAGGACTGGTGGAGCGATCTTTGTCCGTGGACAGTCAATGAACAGTAATTTTTCTTCTGAATTCTATGGCAATCAGGCAATAAAAGCCAGTGGAGGAGCAATATTTTTCAATAGTCTGACTGAAAACAACAGTTTTGAAAGCATTTTCACCAACAATTACGCACTCTACGGTGGTGCAGTCTTTTTTTACAAAAAGGCAAACTACAATAAGTTTAACTCTAACTTCACCTCCAATGTTGCCAAATCCTGTGGAGGCGCAATGTTTTTCTACAACACTACCGACAACAATAACTTTACATGTAATTATATTAATAATCTTGCTTTAGGCCAAGTTGATGAAACAGTTGGAAACGGTGGTGCAATAACATTTAAGAATACCTCAACAAATTCCATATTCACATGTGATTTCATAAACAACACTGCCAACCTGAATGGTGGTGGAGTAAACTACCGTCAAACTCCTTACAACATAACATTCAACGGTAATTTCATCAACAATACATCTCCTAGAGGTGGAGGAGTAAATTTCTTTGAA
>NZ_JAZUMY010000029.1:0-9227 GCF_045603845.1 Methanobrevibacter sp. | reverse complement strand
TAAGCCTAAATCAGCTGCGCCTGCAACTGCATCGTCATGAGTGGATAGGGGATTGCATCCGGTCATTGCTACTTCTGCTCCACCAGCCATTAATGTCAAACCTAAATTGATTGTTTTAGGTTCTAAATGTAAACATGATCCAATAGTAATTCCTTTGAACGGTTGAGTTTCTTCGTATTCCTTTTTAATGGCTTCCAAAACAGGCATGTGTTTTTGAACCCATTCGATTTTCCTAACACCTTCAGGTGCAAGAGACATGTCTTTAACTTTACTCATGAAAAATATCTCCTTAATGCTTAATTATTATACCTTTTATTCATCATTTTAAATATAGTTACCCCATTTAAAAAATATTAATTTTTGAAAAAATAGCAAAAAACCTTAAAAAAAGCAAAACTTTAAATGTAACTATGAACTAATATATGTATGTTATATATGCCGGGGTGGCTCAGCTGGTTAGAGCGCACGGCTCATAGGGTATAAAAGCAGTGCTCTGACTAATACCTGGGATACCGTGAGGCCACGGGTTCGAATCCCGTTCCCGGCATACTTAAATCCCAGGTATATCTTTCTAATAACTATTTTTACTAATTTAAACCAATACCATTAAAAGAATAGATTTTTTAAAAGAAGAATAATACTAAAAACCCTATGAAAATAAAAAAGAAATTCAATCCATATAATGACAGTGCTCCTTTTAAAAATTTATCCTCTTTTGATTTTGTATAGAAATAATAAGTGACGATACAACCTATTATTAAAATAGGAAGCGTTATGAGAATACTTATATATCTTCTAAACATGAATATTGCTATTGGAATAATTATTGCTATAATCTGTTTTGCATTCATTTAATCCCTCCAACTTTGCATCAATCCAGTAAAAGTAACTGTATCAAATTGATTAATTAACAATGAAAATACAACCAATATAAAACCTAGATAAATTATGAGTCCAATGAGTTCCCTATTGTCAAATGGCAGATATTTGTTAACCTTATCAGGAAATATAATCCACAAATAACTTAATGTTGTAATGATGAAAATAATGACACCGTCTGTTATTGAAGAACAGTGAAATGTAGAATAATAACCCTGCAAAACAACAAACATTGCACACCACAGAAAATAAAAAGGCTGATAGCCTATTACATCCCTATCACCAATCCACCTGCTTTCATCACTAAATGCATTGAATCTTAAACCAACCCCTAAAAAAGGCAATGAAAAAATTACCGCATATAAAATTGACTTAAATAATCCGATATCAAATAAGAATAGCAGAAAGAAAAAAACACCAAATGCAGTGGTGGATAATGAAAGAACATTAAATGCTCCAGATTGATACGAACCGGGATTTTGTATTTTAACGTTAAATTTTTCATCTAATTCATCACTGAAAAATGTTAAAATAAACCAACCTAATACTGAAAAAATAACAGATATTTCAAAAACAATTGAAAATAAATTTATTTTAAAAAAATAAAATATAACAACAGCAAAAAAAACTACAAATGCTACAAACATCAGCAGAGCATTTTTTTTTAGATATTGGTTCATTGAAATTAAACATTATTACTCACCCCATTGGAATATTTGCCCATGCGCTAGCATTACCCAACGCCATATCGAAAAGATGAAATAAAAGTAAAATTACTACTTTATCCAAATTCATTCAATTAATAAACATTTATTAATTTTGAATAAAGCAATATTTAACAATATCACAAAGAAGTTAATTAAATAAACAAGCTAACATAACACATTAATTGAACATAACATTTAATAAACTTATTTTAAAAAAATATTCTTGTTAAGCAATTGAGGGTATGAAATGTTATATAACAAACTTGGAAAAAGCGGGTTGGAAGTTTCAAGGCTCGGTTTTGGAGCTATGAGACTGCCGACAAAAACTACCAATGACGATATTGATGAAAGTGAAGCTTCCAAAATGCTCACATACGGAATTGAAAACGGAATTAATTTAATTGATACGGCTTATCCTTACCACAGCAAGGAACTTGACGGTAACGGAAACAGCGAAAGATTCATAGGAAATTTCTTAAAAGAAAACAGCTACAGGGATGAAATAATCCTTTCAACCAAATCACCATCCTGGCTAATGGAAAAAAGAAGCGATTTTGATTATTATCTCGACATTCAGCTTGAAAAGCTCAAGACAGACTACATTGATATCTATATGCTCCATTCACTGACCGAACCGGACTGGTACAAGGTCAAGGATTTAAATGTTCTGGACTTTCTGGACGACTGCCTAAGCAGCGGAAAGGTAAAGCATGTCGGATTTTCATCACACATCGAAGTGGACTATCTGATAGAGATTTTGGATGAATACCCTAAATGGGAAGTAGTATTAACCCAAATGAACTATCTTGACGAATATTACCAGTCAGGCGTGATGGGCCTTGACTATTTAAAACAGGTCAATGTTGGAAGCATGATTATGGAGCCTCTCAGAGGAGGAAGACTTGTAAACAATATCCCAACGGAAGTCCAGAAACTATGGGACATGGCCGAAGTCAAAAGAACTCCGGTCGAGTGGGCACTCCAATATCTATGGAACAGAGACGATGTTGACTGTGTTTTAAGTGGTATGACCAGTCTGGAGCAGGTAAAGGACAACATCAGAATAGCTTCAACGCTAGATAACATCAGCGAATACGATCAGGAATTGATCAGGGAAGTTGCAAGGACATACAGGACATTTTTAGGAAATGACTGCACCCGATGCGGCTATTGCATGCCTTGCCCTCACGGCGTTGACATCATTAACTGCCTGACCGAATATAACATTGCACATATGATGAACGACCCCAAAGCAAGCGCCATGCAGTATTTCTCACTGATTGACGATGATTCAAGAGCTGACAGCTGTGTTGACTGCAAGGAATGCCTTCCATTTTGTACCCAAATGCTGAATATTCCTGAAGAGCTTCAAAAAGTATATGAGTACTTCGGCAGTGAATTTGATCATTTTTAAGGTGAAAGAATGCCAACTAGATACATAGGTGACGGATACTGGGAAATCGCATCCAGACAGATGAGCATTGTTACAAGAAGCCAGCAGCAAAGATTCAAAGACGCAAAAATTACAGTTATCGGCTGCGGAGGCATTGGAGGCCAGACCATTGAAATGCTTGCAAGGATGGGGATTGGAGAGCTTAGAGTTGTTGATGAAGATGCTTTTGACATTTCCAATTTGAACAGACAGACCCTGGCAACATTAAGCGACGTCGGCCTTGCCAAAAGCGATGTTGCGGCTGATAAAGTCAGATTAATCAATCCATATGTTAAAATAACCAACTTTAACGAACATGTGGATGAAACCAACATTGATAAAATCATCTCAAACTCAGATATCGTGATTGATGCTCTTGATAACGTATTGACAAGAGTTATCGTCTCAAGAAAGGCAAAAGAAAAGGAAATTCCATACATTCATGGTGCAATTCACGGTACACTAGGCCAGATTACCACATTTTTACCGGAAAATGAAAAGACATATGAAGAGATGTTCAACCTGCCGTCATCCGGAAAAGAACTTACAGAGGACGTTATTGAAGATTTGAAGAATGTGACATCAGGAGTTCCTCCAGTAATCGGCCCGACCCCCAATTTAGTTGCATGTCTTGAAGCGATTGAAGCGTTTAAAATAATAACCGGCATTGGAAAGGTTATCGCTGCTCCAGAAATTTTGACTTTTGATTTATTGGATTTGTCTTCATTCTCCTTACAGGAGATTTAGACATTCAACTATTTTTTTCTTATTTTTTTATAAGTTATATTAAACAAAACGTTGTAAATTATTAAAAAATCTAAACAAAAGCTATATGATTTTTAATAATGTTATATCTTATTATATCATTAAATACAAAATAACTAATATCTTACAGATTTTATTCAAAAGATTTATATAATATGAGATGGAAAAATTTTTTTAGATAGGAATATATTTTCCGATGAAAAAAAACAAATGGAGTATGATTTAATGGCAGACATCAGTGAAGAAAAGATACAGGCTATAAACGAACAGATGAAAGAGGACAATATCAAATTTATCCGTTTACAATTTGTGGACATTAACGGTACAGTAAAAAACATTGTTATTCCATTTAATGGTGAAGATTTAGGAGAACTGTTCAATGAAGGAATGTTATTTGACGGATCATCAATTGCAGGATTTGTTGGAATAAATGACAGTGACTTAGTCCTAAAACCAGATATTAACACTTACTCAAGACTTTCATGGAGACCTGAAGAGTCAGCAACATGCAGATTCATCTGTGACGTATGGACTCCTGAGAAAAAGCCTTTTGCAGGCGACCCTAGAGGAGTGCTTAAAAGGTCCCTTTCCCACATTGCAGAAATGGGACTGCAATATAACATAGGTCCGGAACCTGAATTTTTCATTGTGGACATCGATGAAAACGGATATCCTATGCCTTATGACCAGGCCGGATATTTTGATGTTGAGCCATTGGACAAAGGTCCGGACTTCAGAAGAGAACTGACCCTGAACCTTGAAGAGCTTGACTTTGAAGTTGAGGCATCCCACCACGAAGTGGCACCTGGACAGAATGAAATCGCATTCAAATTCAAAGATGCTTTGAAAACTGCAGATGCAGTCATTACATTCAAACAGGCAATCAAAGCAATCGTAGACAACATGGCTACCTACGACCAGCTCGACTACAGGGTAACATTCATGCCGAAACCGTTCTTCGGAGTGAGCGGAAGTGGTATGCACTGTCACCAGTCAGTGTTTAAAGGAGACAAAAACCTGTTTTCAGACCCTGATTCAGAAACCGGACTTTCAAAAGATGCAATGCATTTCATGGGAGGACTTTTAAAACACGCTCCTGCAATAACCGCAATCACAAACCCGATTGTCAACTCATACAAACGTCTGGTGCCTGGTTATGAAGCGCCAGTTTATCGAGCATACGGTTTTAAAAACAGGTCAACATTAATCAGAATCCCTGCAGCACGTGGAAAAGCAACCCGTATCGAATACAGAGCTCCCGACCCAGCATGTAACCCATATCTCGCATTTGCAGTGATGCTGGAAGCCGGTGTGGACGGTATCGTCAACAAGATTGATCCTGGCGAACCTACCGAAATCAACATCTATGAACTAAATGAAGAGGAAAGGGAAGCAATGGGAATTAAAGTATTGCCTACAAGTTTATGGGAAGCATATCATTCCCTAGAAGAAGATCAACTCATATTGGGAGCATTAGGAGATCACGTCAGTGAAAAATTCCTGGAACTCAAATATAAGGAATGGGACGAATACAGAGTACAGGTATTCGGATACGAACAAAGAAAATATTTGGATATCTAATCCAAATATCATTTTAATTTTTTAAATGTAATCTGGAGCTATCATATGTCAGAATCAGAGCGCCGAATGATTGAAATTTTAAGAATTTTGAACAAGCAGGAAAAAGCAACAGGATCAAAACTAATAGCCGACGAACTGAAGGACAAGGGTTTTAATCTGGGTGAACGTGCCGTAAGATACCATATGCAAATTCTTGATGAAAAGGGCTATACTGAGAGAATGGGATATTCTGGAAGGCGAATTACTGATTTGGGACGCGAAAAGCTAGAAAAAGGATTAATATACGATCAGGTAGATTTTATATATTCAAAATTTGAAGAATTGATATATTTAACTAACTTTAACTATATTACTAGGAAAGGAAACGTTGTAGTTAACACATCAACCATTTATAATGAAGAAAGCTATAATATAATAAAAGATATTTTTGCAAATGGTCTTTCTGTGAGCCCTTACGTTAATTTAAATAGGGTCAAAAATGGTGATGCCTTGGAGATAAAAACAATATGCGGAACAACCATTGACGGAATTCTTTTGAATGAAGGAATTGCTTCACAGCCAGTATATGGAGGATTACTGAAAATTGAAGATAACCACCCGGTTGCCTTTAAAGAACTGATATCATACAAAAAGACTTCCATAACTCCTCTTGACGCATTCATTGCACCTGAAATGACATCAGTGCTTGATGTAATAACTGACGGGACAGGATACATTCCTGCAAACTTCAGACTAATACCTGCTGTTGGAAAGCAGAAAACAATAGATACATTATCCAAATTAAAGGAAATTGGAATTAACGGAACGATAGCCATTTCTGAAGATGGAGAAAACATTCTTGGCCTGCCAGTCAATAAGGGAATGATTGGTCTGGCAATAATAGGTGGAATAACACCATTCTGTGCAGTTCAGGAACTGGGTTATGACATAGATATAAAGATTGGGGAAGAATTGGAAAATTTCGAAAAATTAACCCCTATTGTCAATACTGTTGACCATAAACTGAAAACAAGTTCAAATAATGATGAATCAAAAATTCCATTCATCCTATCAAAATCCTGGAATCTGATACAGCAGGTTAATTTTGATGTTGAAAAGGAAAAGGGAGATATCGTTGCAAACATTTCATACATCAAAAAAGAGGATTTGGATGATGCAATCGACATAATGAAGGAATGTTATGAATCCGATACAAAATACATCAATCCACATTACCAGATTCTATCACATCCGACAGATGATAATAAATTGGGAATAGCTACAGTATGCAGTTTAAGCATTGATGGTCTGTTGGTCAATAATGGAATCAAAACCACCCCAAAATATGGAGGATTGCTTGAACTGACCGAACCTGCATTGTTTGTTGATTTAATATCATACAGCGGTTCATCACTGGATCCGCATAAAATATTTATTGCAAAGGACATGACATCAATTACTAAAAATGACAGACCTAAAAGATTACTGGCCAGTATAAAAGAGATTCCTTACGTCGCAAGGGATCACAGCATTAGTTTATTGGATAAATTATCTAAATTGGGAATTCCGACATATAAGATAGGAAAACCTAGAGAAATAATCTATAATGCAAAAGTGGACAATTATAATTTCGGTATAGTTACCGGAAGCGGCCTTAATACAATAGCTGCCATTAAAGAAAAAGGAATAGATGTTGAAGTAAAGGCAGATACAAAATTAATGCCGTTTGAAAATATGGATAAACTGTAGAATTAAACTACAGTTACTTCCACAACCTCACCACCGTCTTTAGGCTCATGAGTAAATTCAATCAAGTCTTCCTGAATTTCATATACATCAATCTCGATAGTAGGATTTAAATGAGATTCGTCCAAGGACAACAATATTTTAAATCCAGGCTTTCCAAAATATTCTGAAAAGTCCACATTTAAAATTTCGCCTTCAGCAAAGATTCTATTGTATGAAATTTCAAGATTGTCATGGATTTTAATATGTTCTTTTAAGTAAGTTACAGCTTCATCTACAGTTAAGGATAATTCTTTCATAGATTTCACCTCTTACATTTACTTATGTTTTATAGTATATAAATATTTGTTCGTTAATATTGAAACAAAATTAAAAATTAATAAAAAAAGAATTATCTGGTAAAATCAATTTCAATTGTGACAGTTTTATCCTCTGTGATATGATTAATCTCAAGCAAATCATCATAAATTTCTTTAAAGTCAATTTCAACAGCCTGATTTAAAATTTCACCATTTAATTGTAAACCAACCCTAAGTCCTTCTCCAGTTTCTTCATCTTCTTCGGTAATACCTAAAACTTCACCTGGAGCAAAAATACGATTGTAAGAAATTTCTAAAGTATCACCGACATTAACTTCATTTCTGACATATTCAATTGCTTCATCAACACTTAATAAAATCTCTTCGTCCATATAACCACCATAAAATAAAAAAAATAAAAAGAGAGAGGAATTATAAATTCCTGTATTCTCTGATTGAAGTATATTCGTCGTCTAATTCTCCGTAAGAAGATAATTTTTCTTTGTTTGCTTCAGCATCTAAGTATAAATTACCTTTACCGTTAAGACCGATATCTCCAGTATAGTGGATAAATTTACCTTGGTAGGTAACACCTTCTACTTCAGGATCTACAACGACACCGTTGAGAACAAATCCTTCGAGTAATCTTCCAAGGAAACCGTGGATAATAATGTTACCGTTTTTCATTTGTCCACCAGGCCAACGGTTTACATCACCGTCAATTTCGATGACACCTTTGGTCATGTGAATACCAGCTAAGATATCACAGTTACCTTTAACGTGGATTTTACCACCAGTTAAACATTCACCACATTGTTTACCAGCGTTACCGCCGACAACAATTTGACCACCAGTCATACCTCTCCATTCACCAATGTAAGAAGCACCAGTGAATTCTTTGGTATTTCCAGTAATTTCCAAGTATCCGCCGGACATTTCCCTTCCAGCGTGAGCAGCTGCGTTACCATTAACGAGAATGGATCCGCCAGACATTTCAGCACCGACGTGTAAATCTACACTGCTGTTACATACGATGTTTCCACCGCTCATTTTACAACCGATGTATTTAACTCTGTTTAAATCACCGTTGAGAATCATTTCTACTTCATCAGGTCCTTCAGCTTCTCCTTCTACAGTTATGTTGAAGAAGTCAGTAATTGGGAATCTGGAGTTACCAATTGGGACTTGATATTTTGCGAAATCAGCTTCAGTCCAGTTGTAAATTTCATCTGGAATTAATTCATCAAATTCTAAAGCGATTGAAGAAGTTTTTATTTGATCAAAAGTTATTGTTTTCAAACTAAACACCCCTATTTACCATCAACATCTATTCTGATTGGGTTAGATACATAGTGGTCGTGTACTGGATAGTTTTCCCATTTGACTGAGTAGTACTGGGTGAAGAACGGCATGATGTTGTCGATGACTTTTTGTTCTTCTCTTTCCCATCCTTTTACATTAACCCAAACGTTTTGACTTTCTTTAACTTTAACAATTTCTTTATCTTTAACTAAGATTTGACCATCTTTAATAGTGTAGTCAGCTACGTTGAAACCTTTTTCGATTTCATCAGCTTGTTTGGATGGATCGATATCATTAGGATTTATGTCGTATACTGCAATGTCTGCTCTGTATCCAGGAGTAAGAGCACCTTTATCGGTGAATCCGTAGATTTTAGCTGGAGCAGCTCTTGTAATAGTTGCAATATCGTAGAAATCATATTCTCTTTCAAGAGTTGGGAGAAGAGTTCTTTTGTGTACCCATTTGTGAACTTCATTGTCACACATGTCTTGTCTTTTCTCATTACTCATTAACCAAGAGATAATTCTAGGATATCTG
>NZ_JAZUMY010000028.1:0-11336 GCF_045603845.1 Methanobrevibacter sp. | reverse complement strand
GGGTACTTTTATTTTTACTAGTTTTTTGCATTTATTTTTATAAAATACCGTATTTTATTTGTTATTTGTTTTGTATCTTTCATTCAGCATACATTTTTCAATATTTTTTTCGGGGTCGGCGAATAATGATCAAATGCTCTCACATAATTTGTTTATATATGGTGTGTATTAATTGTATATTATAACCTGTAAATGTCTTTTTTTTCTTTTGAAGAAAAGTAATAATATGGGTTGTTTTTGGAATGTAACTAAAAAATAATGGTTGTGTTGATTTTATGGATGAGCGGACTGTTGGTGTTGTAGTTAGAATTCTTCCCAATCCTGAGCAGAGGGAAGGGTTTCATCAGAATTTTGGTTGTGTGCGTAAAGCATACAACGAAACATTAGGTAAATACAACGCTTTATATGAAAAGGATAAGAGTATACGACCTACTTATACTTTCTTGAATAAGTTGATGATGGAATCCAAAAAGAAATTACCTTATCTGGATGCTATGGAATCCACCAGCTTACAACAGTCCATACGGGATTTAAGTCGTGGATTTGATAATTTCTTAAAAAACCGTCATTTTAATTATCCTAAATTCCACAGCAAAAAAGAAAACCGAAACAGCTTCAGACAAACCATACCAGCAAACAAAAAAATCATAAACAAAAACAAATTGTCTTTGCGAAGATACGGTGAAGTACGATTCAGAACAAGCCCCGAATACATGGAATTACTGAATAGCAGTGATATTAAATTTAACAATGTCACAATCGCCTATGACGGCATACATTACTATGCAATAATCAACATAACCACAGATCTTCCAGAAAATTTACCTTTAACAGGAGAAAAAATCGGCTGCGACATTAACTCCAATATTAACGGCTGGCTAGTGACAAGCGACGATGTAAAAGAGTTTTTTGATATAAATCATGAAAACCAAATGATAAAACACATAAACCGACTAATGTCACGATGCAGAAAACTAAGCCGCAGATGGAAAAAACTACAAAAAAGACTACAAAAATGGTACAACAAAAGAACAAATAAACTAAAAGACTATATCGAAAAACTAACCTATAATCTGGTAAAAGAATATGATGTTATTGTTTTCGAAGAAAATTACGCCACTATCAAAATCCTCATCGGAGGAGAACAAAACATGGTCTTTCCACTATCACAGTTCATACAACGGCTAAAAAACAAATTCGAATTGTACAAACCCCAAGCAGAAGGAGTAGTGTTTGTAGATGCTAAAAACACAAGTAAAACATGCCATCACTGCGGACACATAAACAAAGAGTTAGACGTGAAAACAAGACACTGGATTTGCCCAGAATGCGGCGAAAAACTTGATAGGGACGTAAATGCCGCTATTAATATATTGAACCGGTGGAGCCCCGGGGATAGCCTAGAAAATACTCAATAAAATCCATTGGGTGAAAAATATAATCTAGGAATCCTCACCTTCTATAAGGCGAGGTTGTTCAACCATTAACTGTCGATAATTTGGGCATAAATTTAAATCCGATTCATAGAAATGAGGCTATTTGCAACATATTTGCAAAAACTATTTATATGGAGCATTTTGGCACTGGAATCAAAAGAATGAGAAATGAAATGCAAAGATGTGGCCTTAATGATCCAGAATTTTATAATGAAAATAATTTTTTCACAGTTATTCTTAGAGAGCCTGATGGAAAATTAATCAAACCAAATGATTTAGAAAATTATGAAACATTGGATTTAAATGATTATGACTTAAATGAAAGACAGATTGAAATTTTAAATAAAATGAATAAAAATGATGTCGTATATACGTACAATTCCTATGCAGAAGAATTCAATATTTCATATTCTACAAGTAAACGTGATTTAAATAAATTAATTGAGCATAATTTAATTAAAAAGGGAAGTATTGGCAGAACAAATATATTTTATATATAAAAAAAGAAAGGGGTTTTGAAATTTAGTCGTTTGCTAAATTGTCAAAGTATCCCTGTATAAATACTACTGGAGTTCCTTTGTCTCCGGAACCGCTGGTTAAATCACATAAAGATCCGATTAGGTCGGTAAGTCTTCTTGGTGTTGTACCTTCAGTAATCATTTGTCCGGTTAAATCTTTATCTTTATTTTTGATTTCCTCTTTTATCGCTTCTTTTAACTCATCGCCTTTTAAATCAGCGAACTTGTTGTCTGAAACGTATTTGAGTTTGATTTCGTTTGGAGTTCCTATCAATCCGTCGGTATGTGCAGGGGATACGACAGGATCAGCAAGCTCCCAGATTTTTCCGACAGGATCCTTGAATGCTCCGTCACCGTAGACCATAACTTCGATTTGTTTGCCGGTTAAATCAATCAGTCTTTTTTGAACTTCCCTTACAAGTTCGTCTCCTGTTTTCGGGAAGAGTTTAAGTTTTTCTTCGGTAGCTTTATTTGAACCTAAAAGTCCGTACTCAGGGTTGAATCCTGAATCTCCAACAGGTTCGGCTAAAACCTGGTATAAACCATAGACATTAGCGCCTTCGCCTTGAAGTATTTTGACGGTTTTTTCTCTTGTGTGAATATCACAGGTTAAAACGTCATTGGTATAGTCAAGAATTGTTTTAAAGTCATTTGAAAAGACAAACTCGACTTCACAGTCTTCGCTTTCAATCAGTTCCCTGTAAAAGTCGATCATGTTGATTCCGGTAAAGGGATGTATCCATGAGCCGAAGGTTTCTGTGTATTCATCTTCTGAGATGACGCTTGCAAGATTATATTCGCTTTCATCCAAGATTGCTTCATCTAAAATACCATTTCCAACTTCATCTGCCGGAAAAGAGGTTAAAAGAGTGATTTTATCCATTCCTCTTGCAATACCTTTTAAAGCTATTGAAAAACGGTTTCTGCTTAAAATAGGATTTACAACCCCAATGTTTTTGGATGGGAATTTGTTTTGCACATCTTCGGCAATGTCATCAACGGTGACATAGTTTCCCTCAGAAATTCCAACAACAGCTTCTGTTATTGCAACAACATCCTTGTCTCTGAATTCAAATCCTTCACTTTCTTTTGCAGCCATAATGGAATCAACCACTATAGTTGCCAAATCATCATTTTCTTTAATAATAGGTGTCCTTATTCCACGTACAACAGTACCAACATTTCTCATATATGATTACTCCCTAATTTGGATTCACCTATTTATGTTATATTCCTTTAATTATATAAGTTTTAGATATTTTGTAATAATCTAATTATTTTGAGGCTAAAAACTTGTTGAATTTGTGGAGGAAATGTTAAAAACTAATTTTTATTACCAGTATTATTTTTGATAAAGAAACATTTTTAATGTCTTATTACTAAACTTTAATTTAATGAGTTTTGAAAAGGATTTAGTGAATCTTTGGTTAGCTAATATTAAAAAACTTGATAATAAAAATCATCTAAAGCATGGTGAAATCTATGCCAAAGACGGCAGCATTAAGGAATTTCAAATTAACCGCAATATTGTCACATCTAAAATAGAAGGTGCTCCCGGGGACTTTTACGATGTTGTAATAGAATTTAAAAAATTATCAAAATCCGATAAAGACAGGTTGAATCGTTTGATTAAAAAAAATTCCCAGTTGCAGGTTAAAATTTTGGATGATAAAATTCCTGAAGAATTGTTTTTTGATAATGTAAAAATAATTCCCGATTCACTGAAGGATTTTAAAATGACCTGCAGCTGTAAAAATGAAGGACTGTTCTGTAAGCATAAGGCAACAGCATTCCATTATCTTGCCGGTCAGTTATCAAAAAATCCATTTCTTCTTTTCACTTTAAGAGATTATTCTTTCGGCGAATTATTCGAATCCGATGATGATTCCATTAAATCGACGGATGATTTATTTAAAAATAGGGATTGCGTGCAGCATGAATTTGTTGATGTTGATGATATTTCTTTATTGATTAATGATTTAAAATTTTTATTGGATAAGCGTACGGGATTTTTTTCAAGTTCCACAATATCATTTAAAAGCATTCTGATTGATATTTTAAAAGAGTTTTCAATTTTAATTAAGAGAATAAACAATACTATTGTCATTAAAAATTCCTATAAGCATTTCATTAATTTCGGCGATTCATTTAAACTCAATACTACTGATTTGGAGTTTATTTTTAACAGAAAATGGTCACATCCCGAGCAGTGGGAGAAATTTCATGTGGATATTAACGGCAATTATGACATTAATGCTTTTGACACAGGATTGGCTCTTAATTTCAGAATAAGAAATCTGAAACATGCATTTTTCGCATTGTTTGCCGAAATGGATTATGCGGACTGTTATATTGATGATTATAATGAGGATTTGATATTTTTACATGGAATATATGAATTGACTTGCAGACTAATTTCTAAAAGCGCTCTGATTCCGGAGTTTTTCCAATTGAAAAATGGTGAATATGCCGTACGCTGGATTCCGTCATTTAATGAGGATGTCCAGGATTTAGTTGAAAATTTTGCCTGCATGTGTCCGGATAATCTAATATCATATAACGGAAAAAAATTATCCAAATATGATCAGGTTGTCTGTGCGATTTCTCTTTTTTTCAACGGCTTTACATATTATGCCTCATATAATTCAAAATCCGATCTGATGAAGACTATGAAGAATAATGAATATTTCCAATTGTTTTTCTTTAAAAGCCAGACTTTCCAGGTAAGTGGTGTTGAAAATACAATCAATAAATGGTTATCTCCATTATTTGAACAGGACATGAATTTTCATTTTGTCCTGGATGTAAATCAGGAATATTCTAGATTTGCCATAACTCCTAAAGTCGTCATTGATAAGAAAAGTCATGATTTGGCGGATATCCTATCATCAAATAAGTATCCCGCAGTTATTCGAAGCTCTAAAATCATAACAAAGATTTTTGCCAGATATAATATTGATGTTAATCTCAATGAGAAAATCCTGTTAAATATCGATGATTTTCATGTTTTCAACAATATTTTAATCGGTACTTTCAAATCCAATGGAATTGAAGTCAGACTACCTGACGAGCTAAGGATTGTGCATGATGCAAAATTATCCTTAACAGGAGACAATGATGTTTTATCCAAGACGTCACTGACTTTGGAAGATTTGAACAAGTTTGACTGGAAGATTGCCATAGGCGATGAGACATTTTCATTGACAGAATTTGAAAATCTCTCCCAAAACTACTCCGGACTTGTAAAAATCAATAATAAATATCTGAAAGTCAACCCTGTTGATTTGGACCATATTAGTATGTAGACAGATTTAATACCTCTAAATCCAACCAAAAATGATTTGATGCATTTCATATTAAGCGGAGATATTGAAAAACTTGACATTGGTGTTAATGATAAGCTGTCCGATTTGATTGACGGGCTGTTTGAAATTGATGATATTGAAGTTCCAAAATCATTCAACGGCCAGTTAAGGCCTTATCAGATGAGGGGATTTTCATGGCTATATCAGAATATGAAAATCGGATTCGGATCCATACTTGCAGATGATATGGGACTTGGAAAAACAATACAGGTGCTTGCGACAATCCTTTACCTGAAGGAAAACGATTTGCTTGAAGGGGATGTTTTAATCATTGTACCGACAAGTCTTTTAAGCAACTGGCAGAAGGAAATCGAAAAGTTCACTCCATCCATATCATCATTTATTTATCATGGACTGAACAGGAAACTGCCTGATGAGAAATATGATATAATATTAACTTCATACGGCATGATCAGACAGGACTTTGAAGTGATAGATGAAAATTTAAACATATTTTTATGTGTTGTTGATGAGGCGCAAAACATTAAAAATCCAAACTCTCAGCAGACGAAAGCCATTAAACTGCTTGAAACCAAACACAGGATGGCATTATCAGGCACTCCAATTGAAAACCGTCTGTCAGAATACTGGTCAATTTTTGATTTCATAAATAAAGGATATCTCTACTCCCTAAGAATATTCAATGAAAACTATGTAAAACCTATTGAAAATGAGCACAATGAAATTGTTTTGAATTCATTTAAAAAGATAACCTCCCCATTCATCCTCAGAAGACATAAGACGGATAAAAACATCATCAGGGATTTGCCTGAAAAAATTGTAAATGACATTTACTGCAATTTGACCTTAAAGCAGGCGGCAATGTATGAGGAGACATTGAACGTGCTTATAAGGGATGTTGAAGGAAGTGAAGGAATCAGCCGTAAAGGATTGATTTTAAAGTTAATAACCTCACTTAAACAGATCTGCAATCATCCGGCACAGTTTTCAAAATCAGATAAAATGTCTGTTGACGAATCCGGAAAAATGGAAGTTCTAATCAATATTTTAGAAACTATCCTGGACAATGATGAAAAAGTCATAATATTCACTCAATATGTGAAAATGGGGGAAATACTTAAAAAACTGATAGAAAAACATTATAATCAGGAAGTGCTTTTCTTCAGCGGTGCCCTTTCACGTAAAAAACGGGATGAGATGGTTGACAAGTTCCAGAACAATCCTGAAAATAAAATCATGGTTTTATCTCTTAAAGCCGGCGGAACAGGACTGAACTTAACTGATGCCCAAAATGTGATTCATTATGATTTGTGGTGGAATCCTGCAGTTGAAAATCAGGCAACTGATAGGGCATATAGGATTGGACAGGAAAATAATGTCATGGTTTACAGATTCATCACAACCGGAACATTTGAGGAGAGAATTAATCAGATACTCAGTGAAAAAATAGAATTGGCGGAAGTGGCAATTGATTCAAATGAATCATTTATCACTGAAATGAACAATAATGACTTAAAGGAAATGCTGAGGCTGCGGAAACTGGATTAATTTATAACATTATCATTCAAGATTTAAAATCATATTCATTTTCATGAATTTTTCTTATTTGATGAAACATCACTAATTTTTTGTAAGTACTGTTCATCATCTAAATAGGTTAAGTAATTTAAAAATAAAAGAATATTGAATTCAGAGTAATACATCCAATCACCTCTTATTCAAATTCTTCATTCCATTCATTATCAAATCTGACTTTGTTAATAATATGGTATGGTTCTGCTAGGTTGTCGTATAAAATTTCTAAATTTTCACATTCAATTTCTCTGATATCAAATTTTTGACTGTTATTATCAATTAATTCTGATAAAAAGAAGCTAGTTTTGTTATCAACATTATACTGTTTGGAATAAACCTCAAAAGCTTCAATTATATATGGGCTATGTGAATTAATGTATATGCATATATTTAATTCAGCAGCCATTTTAACTAAAAGTTCTGCTAATTTAATTTGCATGCCGGGATGCAAATTAATTTCCGGTTCATCAAATATAATCCAATCTCCTTCAGAAATTACTTTGTTTGTCAATAATAATTGTAATATACCTATTTGTTTATATCCTGATGCAATATTTATGATATCATATTCATTATTATCTGTTTTAAATATGAATTTAGATGTTTCATCATTAAATTCAAAACATCCTCCAATCATATCTATTAATTCTGATTCTAAATTTTTACTATTCTGGTAGTATAATTCTTCTATTGCAATTGAATTATTGTCTCTTTTTGATATTAATCCTTTTAATAGGTTATAATAATGGAATTGCCCAGTATTTCCATTAATTTTAAGTCCATTGTCACTTTTTATATAAAAATTTAGTAAAGATGGTGAATCAATATAAATGATATTTTTAAAATCATAATTATTTAAGTTCATTTGATTATTAAATGATGTTTCATAGGAATTTTCATTAAATGTTAATTTATAGTTGAATAAATTATCAAATTCATCTCCAAATTCAATTATTGCATCTTTATAGAATTTAATTTGGGATTTTCCGAATTCCACTAATAACAGATAGTTTATAACTCTTACAATGTAACCATATCTATCCTTATTAATATCAATACTATTTTTTATCAAATCCAATTCATTTTTACAGGATTCATTATTAAGTAACTCATATTTATTTAAAATATTTTCGAATTTAGAGAAAAAACCTATTAGATATTCATAATTAATATTGTCTTCTTGCCAGGTTATCATTAATGAGTTTATTTCATCAATCAATTCTCCAAAATTATACTGTATTGAATCCGGTTTTGATTTTGGAAAGTTATCTATCCATCTATTTATAAATGATTCATAAGATGCTAAAATTCCACTATTTTCAATCAGTTTTCCTTGATTGGATAGGGATGTTAAAAAACAGAATAATAATTTACTTGAAAGTGATTTTCCACTACCATTAACTCCTCCAAGTATATTAATTTGGTTAATATTAATATTTGCTTCATTGATGGGTCCAAAATTGTTGATTTTAAAATTTATCTTATTTTGCATTTTTAACATCTCATTGGTTTAATTGAGAAAAGAATAATAATCATGTGATGGAATGTTAAATATTATTATATTGATTATATCATATAATAATTTTATATTTTTATTTCGCTGGAATTTATGACTACTACTTTAATAAATAGAATTTCAATAATTAATATCAACAGGTGTTAACATGGCTAAAGGTTTCAGATATTTGGATGAACTTATTCACGGTGATGAGACTGAGATTTTTCTGGACTCAGATATTGTACTTGAGGATGTTGAGGAATTTCAATATGAGGACGGTATTAATATTGATGTCGACGATTTGGTTATTGATGGTAATGGATTTTCAATTGATGGGTGTGGAAAAGCTCGATTATTTTACTGTACAGGTGAAAATATTGTTATCAGGAATTTAACGTTGAAAAACGGATTTTCTAGGCAAAATGGTGGGGCGATACATATCGATGAAGGTGAAATGACGATAATTGATTCTCAAATCTGTAATAATGAATCCTCAGAGGACGGCGGAGCGATATTTAACGAGGATGGTGTGCTGAATGTTCAAAAATCCTCATTTATTGGAAATGTGGCAGGTGATTTTGGAGGAGCCATAAACAATTGGGGTGAGCTAGAAATTAGTGAATCATCATTTGAGACCAACAGGGCAAATAACGGAGCCGCAGTATTTAACGACAGCAGTGTAATGAAAGCTATTGATTCAAGATTTGTTGCAAATGTGTCTATTAAATGCGGTGCAATATTTAACAATGACACTGCCGAGTTAACTGTTGAAAAATCAATTTTTAGCCGTAATAAGGCTCAAAACGGTGGAGCACTGGTTAATGATGAGTCTGATGTGAATATTGCCGATTGTATTTTTGAAGACAATAATTCATCTCTAGATGGTGGTGCAATAGTAAATTTCAGTGAAATGACCATAGTTGAGTCAAGGTTTACTGGTAACAAATCTGATTGTAATGGTGGAGCTATATTTAATAAAAAGGCTGATTTGGTTATTAGAAAATCACTGTTTGAATCCAATGAATCTGCAGGCAAAGGCACAGCGATATATGGTGATGACTGTGAGTTAAGCATTGCCGAGTCCTCTTTTTCCGGAAGCTTTGATGATGAAATTTCACTTGAAAATTCTGTATACGACTGTGAAGATACAAGTTTTGATGATGGGTAGTGGAGTTATACTCCACTTATTGTTTTCACATAAGGAATTTTGCTTAGGATATAAGGCAGAAGCCAGCTTAAAAATACTGTTAAAACAAACATCACAGGGAAAAGCAGGTTGGATTTCGGATTGTAGTATGACAGGAATTTGACTACAATCACATGTGAGAAGTACATTCCGTAACTGCACACGCTCAGGGAAACGATGGCCTTTCCGATGAAATTGTCCTTTATTTTGTTGAATGCATTAAGTTTATCCAGATACATGATGAATAGGAACAATCCAACTCCCATGAAGATGTTTGGCATGTTTTCATATCTGATTAGACTGACATGTGTGTATCCCAGATATACGAAAACAGCTAATGAAATTAAAAGTATTATAAATCCTAAGATGCAGAGTTTTTTGTCATTTAAGTTGAACTTTTTGTTGACTAGCCAATATCCTAAAACAGGATATCCGATAAAGCTTGCAAACATGTCCAGATTGAAATAGCTCCATAAAGGGTAAGCGTTGAATGTCTTTAAAATCATTGTGACAAACCATATTGCCAGAAAATATTCAACACCTTTAATTTCATAATCTTTAATGAATGAGTTTAAAACCGGAATGAAGAGATAAATTCCAATCAATGTCCAGAAATACCAAGTGATTGAAGGCTCGCCGATGAAAACTTTCCAGATAAAAGCTGAATTATAGCCACAATAGTATAATTGTCCCAGGATTAAAATAATCCAGAAAATGAACGGATAAATGATTCTTGCAAATCTCCTTTTTAAAAAGTCCGGAAGGCTCGGATAGTCTCTGTTTAAAAGTAGTGCTCCGCTGATCATAAGAAAAATAGGCACACCAATGTCTCCGATGTCGTGGAATGTCATCTGGGCAATTATTTGTGCCTGTGTTGTCAGCGGACCGAAAAAGTGGTCTACATGACAGATTATTACAGCTATTATTGCAAAAGCTCTGAGTAAGTCGTAATAAAAAATTCGCTCTTTTTTGGTTTTCATTGTTTTATTTTCCTAAAATTTCTTTAATTACATATTTGTCATCATCATCAAATACTCTTAATAGTGTTACAACTGCTAAGTATATTATTATTCCGACTGGAATTGCAATCCACATATTCAGGTTTAGGAAGTACAATGCGATTCCTAAAACTCCTGATCCTATGATTATTTTTATTAAATCGGAGTATAGTTTCTTATTAGGTCTGTGACCAAGTTTGTATATCACATATGTTTGAAGTGCTACAATTAACATATCACTTAAAACTGTTGTTATTGCTGCTCCATTGTAAGATAAATAAGGAATCATGAAGAAGTTTAAAATAATATTAAATGTAGCGGCTATTGCATAAATTTTTGTAACAGTAACTTCTTTATGTGATGCATTTAATAATGTATTTGCAGCTCCACTAATGAATAATAAGCAAACTGTCCAAATTAGAATAGATAAAACCGATGATGCCGCATCATATTCATGTCCGTAAATTAAATGTATAATATCTGTTGAGTAAAATACTGTTCCAAAGGCTAATGGAATAATTATTAACATTAAATATTTTATCGATTTTTCAAAACTCACTAAAAGCATTGATTCATCATTTTTAAAGAATTTACTCATGACTGGGAAGATTACTGCAATATATACTGAATAAAATAAGTTTAAAACAGCTATTAATTTGTATGTTGCACTATATATTCCTGTGGAATAACTCCCAGTAATATTTGTAAGCATTATCATATCAATGGAATAATAAATTGTATATAATAAACCAGTTATTGCGAAGGGAATTGAATATAATGTAATTTTTTTACAAAATCG
>NZ_JAZUMY010000027.1:0-4584 GCF_045603845.1 Methanobrevibacter sp. | reverse complement strand
ATTGATTCAATAAAACAATCCTTGCATAGCATCTGTCCCGATTGTTTCTTTTTAATAATGACTTTTGGATTACCACATTTACTGCATTGCATATTAATACCTACATTTTCTCTACAAACTGTGCCAGCTGGTTTAGAGTGTTTACTTCAAATACATGCGCTCCGGCATCTTCATAAAGTGAAACGCAACTGTCCACAATATCCCATTTATTCCTGTCTTCAGGATTTAGAATAATCACTTTTTTAGCGTCTCTGACCATTTCCTCCACTAATTCGACACTTGCGGGGATTTTATTTACTTTAGGTCCTGCCCAGTCTCGGCAGTCTGATAATATAATTATATAAGATTTATTGTTGATGTTTGCCTTTTCCTGAAACTGTTTGAAGGCAGAATACATATCAGAGGTTCCGTGAACCATCATATTCCTAACACGCATATCTCTGACTTTAACAAATGAATCAATCAAATATTCTTCTTTTAAAGCTTTTGTTGTCTCAATTACCTTATTATCAAATTCAAATGTTCTTGAACGCTTGAATGCAGTCTGTGCTGAAAACATCAGCATGAAAAACCAGCTGCTAATCCATTCACATGATCCACTGATGTCATTTAAAAACAGATGTTCGTTTTTATGTGGCCTCGGTTTTGCCTTTATGAGCTCTATCGGCACTCCACCGTATTTCAGATTAGCCCTCATAGTTCTTCTCATATCTATTTTATGAGTATGTGATTCGACCTTACGTCTTGAACGTTTGTTTGCTATTCTTTTACCTAATCTTTGACATATTTCAAGCATCCTTGGATCGAATCTGTTTAGTTTGGTCAAGTCCTTGTTCATCAGTTCGCCGTCACGTTCAAGCTGTTTTACTTCATCCAGTAAAGGCTGGCCTGAAAGCATCTTCAATTTTTCATTGCTCATTTTAGCTTCCTGAACTTTCTTTTGAGCATTATCCTGTTTTTTAATAATATATTTATTGGACTTAGGACCCGTTCCCCTATATGCCTTGCCTCTCTCCGGAAGATTATCCTCATCTGATTTTTCTTTTTCCTTTTTGAAAATCTCTTCAAAAATCTTATTGAATTTAGGAATATCATACCTGTCCTTTACATAAATTGCCCTTAAAGCAGTTCTGAGCATGTCCCTGTCTGCCTCGCCAAGCTGCATATAAACTTCAGTAGCTGAATAAGTACTTCTGATACTGACTGGAAGACCTTCCTGTCTTAATCGACCGGATAAATTAGCAATCTTGTTTATCATTCTAATAATTCCTGTCTAGAACATCCTTAATGACACGTTTTTTATCACTTTCTGTTTTGATAGCAACACCAACACTGTCTATCATTGCATCTTTGGTATTTTTATGTTTTAAATTGGAAACTGATTTGACCCAGTCGACAGTTCCTCTGACTGAAGGCTTTTTAAGCAAATTAAGATTTCTGATATCGTGAACTATTTTGACAACAGTTGAAACAGTGTCCTCATCAGCGTCAGGAAGTTTGGATTTGACTATTTCAATTTCCCTTTCTATGCTTGGATACGGAATGTATAAGAAAAGACATCTGTCCTTTGTTTCATCCAGAAGTGACCTTTGGGAATTTGACGTTAATATTACAATCAGATCATTTTTCAATTGGAATGTTCCTAAATCATTGATTGTGATTTCCTGTTCACCCAATGCCTGAAGCAGAAAACTTTCCACTTCTTCATCAGCCTTATCAATTTCATCGATCAGCAAAACGGAATCTTTATCATTTAAAAAAGCATTTAAAAGTGACCTTCTAATAAAGTATTCCTCTTCAAATATTGTATCTTCCTTGGCTTCAGCATTTTTAGCCGCTTCCAAATGCAAAAGCTGCTTTTGGTAATTCCATTCCCCAACTATTTGTTCAAAGGTAATTCCTTCATAGCACTGTATCCTGAAAAAGTCTCTGTCAAATGTTTTTGCAACGACTTTGGCCAGTTCTGTTTTACCAACACCAGGAGGACCTTCAATTAACATAGGTTTTGATAATAAAAAAGATAAAAACAATGTAGTTGATATTTCCTTATTGGAAACATATTCTTCGGCCAAAAGTGCCTTATCAATATCTTTAATACTTAATTCTTCACTTTGCAAAATTAAACCCCAAAATATTTTTACTTAATTATTTATTATTGGTAATAAAATTTAAAGTTTATCTTTACATGATATTAAAAACAAATTGATTGTAAATAAAATAAGTTAAAGAAAAGATTATATATAAAAATGAATAAAAAATATTACTAATATATCAATCGGAGGGTAAGTATGAAATTTGATAATATAGTTATTTTATCAGTCATCATTGCAATAATTATATTAACAATGGGTGCATTTGTCTACACGAGCAGTACTGATGTTACAACAAACAATATTACTGACGTAAATGACACCTCAGATAATAATGATACAGATTTACTTTCAATATTAACTGGAGATTCAAACAGTACTAGTTCCAGTTCATCAAGTCAAAGTTCTTCATCAAGTTCATCTTCAAGTTCATCTTCAAGCTCTAGCTCATCATCAAGCTCCAGAAGCAGCGGTGGAAGCTATAGTGGCGGAAGTTCATCTGGAGGAGGATCTTCATCAGGCGGAGGAAGTTCTTCAAGCAGTTCTTCATCCCCAAGTATAGACTTTGATATTGTTGATCCGGAATAGACAGAATAATCAGTTTTTAAATTGGTCGGGATTTTTGAACAGTTCAAAATCCTGAACATATTCTTTGCCCGTAATCATTGCTATTTCCGCTTTTTGCAGTTCACTGCCCAAATATGCGGCATGCTCCATACGGGTGACCAGTTCTATTTTTATTATTTCTTCATAAATTTCTTTAGCTGTTTTTCCGACAATGACTAAATCAGCTTTATTTTTCTTAAAATGAGTTGCTATGATTCTGCTTTCGCTAACGGTAGTTCCATAATCAACATTTATTCTGAAACTTCCTGCCTTATCGCGAACAAATTTCATAGGTTTTGAAAGCTTTGCCTGTGGAATGCCATCCAATTCGTTTTCTATAATGTCATTTCTTTTGTGCTTATCCTTAAATGCAACCATATTAATTCCCAGATCCTTAGGAATTGACTTTCTATGCTTTGCAAGAAACATCATTTTTGAAGCGGTCGCAAGTTCATAAACACTTCCCCTGGTTTTTCCGCTTTCCTCAGGAGTGAACAATATACTGACTCCCAGTTCCATTCCGATTCCGGCAAGAAGCACGTTGACACCTCCTGAATCGGCATCCATCAGTTCCGTCACATTTCCCACACCAAAAAACATTGGGGCTTTGTTAACCTGATGGAAATCCCTGCATGCAATAATGGATTCCACAATACTTGCACTGTTGACAGGATCCAAAATCAAATCGGCAACATACTTTAATCCATCAGTATCCTTTATTAACTGATGCATTGCCTCAACACGTTCTTCGGGACTTTTAGGAGAAATCCCTTCACTGAAATTAGTTGGAAGCAGTACTGCAGGAATACCTTTTTCCTTTAATAATGGTGCGACTTTTGACTGATTTCCCAAATCAAGACTCAATACAAAATCTATTCCATGTTCGGCGGCGACCTTGATTTCATCCGTGTTCAATGTATCTATACTTAATGGCCTATCTCCAACAATCGGCCTTAATGTATCAATCAATTCAGGAACCTTATCCGAGAAATCTTCACCGGCAGCCATACCGATATCTATCATGTCTGCTCCGCAATCTACGAAATACTGGCATTTATTTATTAAAGCTTCTTTTGATAAAAATGGAGCGTTAGCTATTTCAGCCAGAACCCTCATCGGGAAATCTTCTCCTACAGGAAGCTTTCCGATTCTTATATTATTCGGCTTTTGAAGAAGCTTTTCAATATTTTCCTCATCATTTTCAAAGTCTTCAATTATCTTGAAAGCTTCTTTTCTTTTTTCATCCTCAATCAGTTTATCTGCAGGTTTGTCTTCAGACAGCTGGATGTTTTCAAGCAAATTTAAAACCATTGCCAGATCAGCACCGTCGGTTGAACCTTTGAATGTTGGAATTCCCAACTCCTTTGTGATTTCTTTGGTGCCTTTTTTAATCAAACCTGGAACTAAAATCAAATCTATATCATCCATCTGGTCTGCAAAATAAGTTTTTACTTCATTTATAATCATTCTGGGAGTTAAAAATGCTGCAACCTGAGTATTGGCAATATGAACTATAACATCTTCCGTTGAATCTTCAACGACACTTTTAATTAACGGATAAGCCAAATCACCAGTGATAATTAAAACTTTCATAATAACTCCTCAAAATTATATTTATTAAAGTTATATTATATTAAATCTTTGAAAAGGAAATTATTGATAAAAGATATTTAATTAATTAAAATCATTTGAATATTTCTTTATTTGATTAAAAAACAAATAATTGAAAATTTACATTGAATAAAAGCATTAATAATTAAAATTTAAACAAAAATATTGTGAAATTAAATTATAACATAAGATTTATATATTTTGTAATTTATAATGATTATACATGATAAATATATGGAGGAAATTTAATGATTGAAATTCGTTTTCATGGAAGAGG
>NZ_JAZUMY010000026.1:0-26840 GCF_045603845.1 Methanobrevibacter sp. | reverse complement strand
TCATGAAAATCAGATTTTTTAAAATAATTTTTAATTGTTTCTTCATTAGATATGCAATCTTGTTCAGAATTAAATGGGATACAAAAAATTTTTAAATATTGAGAAGTATTAAGCATTTCATAGGATACTTCTGTTTCCCTAAAACCTCCTTCAGGTTTTATTCTTCTATCAACTTCTAGTTTTTTTTAGTCCCTGTTGCTTATTTATAAATACAGTCATCTTACCAGCATTACTTAAACTACAACTTTCCTCTTTTTTATTCCAATCTTCTTTTTTCCAAGGATCCCAAACTTTCCCTTTAAAATATTCAAAATCCTTTTCATATGCTTTCCAATCACCTCCTACCTTACAAATAATACCCACAACTACTATAAATATTATTAGTACGATAATAAAGTCCATAATTTTTCCTCCAAATTAATTTATTCTTTTGATTTTGTTTCAAGCAAATATACTGAAATTAATGAAAGAATAGCATAAACAATAATTAGTGGTGCTCCTGGCAACTCAGAAAAGGCAACTCCTCTAAAAATGCTTAAGAGCAATACTAATATTACATATACAAACATTAAAATCTTTATTGTATTAGTAATTGGTAAATTCTTAGACAATATTAAAATAACAGGTGGAATGATTAACAATATTGTATAGAGCAATGTTGCTGAACCAAGACCTGAATAAAAACTATTAGAATTAAATCCCATGTAAATAAAACATAGTACTAAACCGATTATTACAAATACAATTCCAATTATTGCTTTTGTTTTGGTATTCATAATTTTCCTCCTAAATTGTTTTAATAAACTTGATAGTTGAGATTTTATCAAAGCATATATATATAGCGGTTCTGTTTTGCGCTCGAAAAAAATTTGAGACCTTTAAATGCATATTCACATTAACACCGACCAGCACATATTCAAAACTTATTTTCTGAAACTCTTAATCTTTAGTTTAGAATGACATCTCAGCAAGATAATATCAATAACAACTCAAATATAACTCCTTATTTTAATTATGCAAGTATCATCTAATATAACCCAAAACATTTAAAAGTTCTTAATTTAGTTAAAATCACCACAATCAGCCTAAATTAAATCAAAAGATATATATATATATATAAGGATAAACCTTTAAATTGAATGATTTAAACTATTTTTAGAGAGCTTAGGAAGTTTAGAATAAAAATTAAACAAATAAAACTAGTTTTCTAAAAGAAATCAGAATTAAAGATAAATTAAGAAAATTTGTTATTTTAGAAAAATATGATTGAATCAAAAAACTAATAGAGGATTTAATGTGGATTATAAAAGTTTTTGGATAATAAATGTGTTAATTGGATTTATTACAGCAATTTTATTGTTGATGAATAGATACAATACAAATTTATGGATAACCACTATTGAAACTATTATAATATTATCCCTACTCATCACAATCCTCCAATTAGTCTTTACAAGAGAGGATTATGAAACACTTAAATATCAAATATTCCGAAATTTCTTTTTGAATTTATGGCAAATAGGTATAAGTTCAATAATTTTAGTAGCATTTATTAACTTCTTTTTTGGAGGGATTTAAATATCAAAAGAAGAAATTAGAGATTTAATAGAAGATTATACAGAAAGATTTCTTTATGCAAGCCGTTGGATTTTATCTCCGATTTATCTAATCTTAATAGTTGTTTTAATATTAATTTTATTCAAATTTATAATTAATACAATTGAATTTATCACAATAATGACAACTTTAAGTTATAATGAATGGATTATACAAGTTTTAGAACTATTAGACCTTTCATTGCTTGCTAATTTAGTTTTAATTGTTGCATTTTCAGGTTATGAAAATTTTGTTTCTAAAATTGATATTGCAGAAGATCATGTTGATCGTCCATCTTGGATGGGTCGTTTAGACTTTTCAGGACTTAAACTTAAAATTATTGGTTCAATAGTGGCTATTTCTCTTGTTGAATTATTACAAGATTTTTTAAATGTATCTCCGGGAATGGATTTTAATGTTGAATTTTGGAGAATTGCCCTTCATTTAACATTCGTATTCACTGGGTTAGTATTTGCATTAATGGAAATATTTGCTGAAAAAAGACATGTAATACACGATGAATCAATAAATACTGAAGAAAGCACTGATTAAAAAAATAAATTTTTAATATGCTAAGAAATTGATTTTAGAAAGGAATTAACCCATATTTAAAAAAGGGATTTATACAGAATACGGTGAGAAAAATGGAAGATATTCTATCAAAATACCAAACCTCACAGAAGGGATTATCCCAATCAGAAGTCAGGAAAAGACAGGGAAAATATGGTAGAAATGAGCTTGAAGAAAAAAAACCAACACCCCCTATTGTATTATTTCTAACACAATTTATCGATGCATTGATAGCTCTTTTATTAATAGCTGCAGTTGCAGCATTTGCAATTGGGGATGTGATTGATGCAATAGTTATTCTAATAGCTGTTTTATTAAATGCAATATTCGGATTCATTCAAGAATACCGATCACAAAAAGCCGTTGAAACCCTTAAAAATCTAATGACCAATACAGCAGTCGTTAAAAGAGATAATGAAATTTCAAAAATTGATGCTATTGGATTAACAATAGGAGATATCGTTATTCTAGATGAAGGAGATAAAATTCCTGCAGACCTGATTTTGATAGAATCAAAAAATCTTTCTGTTGACGAATCACAATTAACGGGAGAATCAGAAGCAGTTTCCAAAAAAAGTAAAGATGAACTTTATATGGACTCCAATATAACTTCAGGTAATGGTATCGGTATTGTAAGCAAAATAGGAATGGAGACCAGTATCGGAAAAATTGCCGAACTTGTTCAAGAAGAAAGTGAAGAAACACCGTTAGCTAAAAGAGTAGGCAAGCTTGGAAAAATATTGTCTTTAATAGCGATTATAGTTTGTATATTTGTTTTTATAATAGAATTTTTCAGAGGAGTTCCACTTGTTGAAACTTTCATGACGGCAGTGTCATTAGCTGTAGCTGCAATACCTGAAGGATTGCCTGCAGTATTAACATTAACATTAGCATTAGGCATGCAAGAAATGGCAAAATCAGATGCAATTGTTAAAAGATTACTTTCTGTTGAAACTCTTGGGTCATGTACTGTAATCTGCAGTGATAAAACAGGAACATTAACAGAAAATAAAATGACGGTTAAAAAATCTCATTTTACCAATAAAGATAAGACATTACTTATTGGAAGTTTATGTAATAATTCTACAATTAAAAATGGTGAAATTATAGGTAATCAGACAGATGGGGCTATCTTAAAATTCTGTGAAGATAATTATTATGTTAAAAAAGAACTGGAAAAAGAATACCTTCGTGTTGATGAAATACCTTTGGATAGCAATCGTAAAATGATGACAACTCTGCATAGACTAAACGATGAAAACACAATTGTTTTTTCAAAAGGTGCTCCCGAAGTAATTATAGATAGATGTAAACATATTGATAACAATGGAAGTATTGAAATAATTACTTCTGAAATAAAGGAAACCCTTATGAAAAATATTGGTGAAATGACTGATAATGCATTAAGAGTGATTGCCTTTGCATATAAAACTGAAGATATAGAAAATCCGGAGGAAAATTTAATATTTACGGGTTTAGTTGGACTTTTCGATTCACCTAAAAAGAATACAAAAAAAGCCATTGCCGATTGTATCGGGGCAGGTATTGAAGTAAAAATGATTACAGGCGATCATGCAAAAACAGCTGAAGCAATAGCTCGAGACATAGGAATTTTAACAACAGGCAAAGTAATTACTGGAAAAGAATTAGACGCATTAAGTGACGAAGAATACTTTGAAATTGCAGATGATATCCAAGTGTATGCAAGAGTTAAACCAATTCAAAAAATGAGAATTGTTGAAACATTGAAAAAGAAAGGAAATATAGTTGCAATGACTGGTGATGGAGTTAATGATGCTCCTGCTTTAAAAAATGCATCAATTGGTGTTGCAATGGGTAATGGTACAGATGTTGCAAAAGAATCTGCGGACATGATTCTGCAGGACAATGATTTTTCAACAATCGTGAAAGCTATTGAAGAAGGTAGGAAAATTTATGACAACATTAAAAGATTCGTTAAATTCCAAGTTTCAACAAACGTGGGTGCAATAATGAGCATTGTTGGTGCATCAATTTTATCACTTCCAATTCCATTCAACCCCGTTCAGCTATTATGGATTAATATCGTTATGGATGGACCTCCTGCACAAACATTGGGAATAGAAGGGGCTGAAAAAGATGTCATGCAAAGAAATCCTGAAACGGGAGACATATTAAATAGAAACATATTAATAAAAATATTAATTTCAGGTCTTGTAATGGCAATTGGAACTATAAGCGTGTTTGCGTACTATATTTACACAAATATAGGTACTAAAAAATCAATGACCGTTGCATTTACATTATTTGTAATGTATCAGTTATTTAATGCATATAATGGAAAAGCCAACTCCGATAAATCCAGCAAATACCTTTTAATGGGAATATTGCTATCATTAGTTTTACAAATTTTAATTATTTATCTTCCACAACTTCAAATAATTTTTAGAACAACAGGAATAACAATTTTTGATTGGATTATAATCATTATTGTTGCATTTACGATTATCCTTGCTGATAAAATAATGAACAGAATAATAAAATAAACCGGTGATTTAAATGGGATTTTTAAATAAAATATTTGGTGAAAAAAGTCCAGAAGAAAAAGAAAACAAAAGAAAAGACAAATTTATAAAGAATGAAACTAAGATAAATGGAATTATTAATGAATTTAAACCTGAAATTACTAAAAGCCCACACAAAGTATTATTTAGATCAGGTTTAAAAGAAAACATTAAATTAGCAAAAACAAAAGAAGAATATGTAATTTGTGCTAATCAATTTAAAGAATGGTTTGATATATCATTAAAGTTCTTTAAAATGGACTTAAGTCTAAGACAAGCCACTTGGGGAGTATCTCAAGAAAAAATGGGAGCTATAAATTGGAATCCTTTTTCTGAAACTTTTAATCAAGGTTTTAAAGCATTAGCTATTGCAGAACAATATGATGAAATTGTAGCATATAACAATAAATATTATACTGAGTTTTTACCATTACTCGCAAAAATTACAATTATAGTAAAACCTCAAGTTAGAGGAAATGACCATGTAAACATGGATATTGGTACACTCAATACAATAATAAGTCTTTTTACAGCATTTTCATTATACAAATTAGGTAATTTTAAAGATTCTCTTGAAATATTCAGCGCAAACCCTAATTTTGATTTGAAATTTGAAAATGATGAAGACGATTATGAAAGAGAAGTATTTAAAGAATATAATAATGAAATAGTGCCTAGAGATTTTATTAAACGTATGAAACAAGGACCTATGATTAAATGTCCAAATTGTGGTAAAGAGATAAATGAAAGAGCAATAAGATGCAAATATTGCAAAACTACTCTTAAATCTAGTGATGATACAAAAGTTGAAGAGTCCAATATGGATGCAGAAGCAGCTGCAAAAGAGATTATGGATTTAAGAAATGAAATGGAAAATTTAAAAGATAATCAAGAATTATTAAGAGATATTGCCTTTAATGATAAAGATATTGAGAGAAGAGCAACTGCAATAATATTCATTGATAATGAAAAAACATTGCTTGAAATTATCAATAATGAAAATGAAAATGAAAATGTTCGGGGAATGGCAGTAACTAATGAAAATATTAGTAATGAAACTTTAGAGGACATTATAAAAAATAATAAGAGTCAACATTTAAGAGAAATGGCTAAAGCTTCAAAAGATTTGCGGATGGAAAAATAAGTTACATGAAATCTTAGTTATGAATATATCAGAATAATGGTGATTCGAATGGGATTATTCGATAAACTTAAAAAATCAAAATGGAAAGATGAAAATCCTCAAGTGAGAATGCAAGGTATTAATGAACTTGCACAAGATGTAAAGCATATGAAAAAAAATCAGGAGATTTTGAGGGATATTTTAAAAAATGATCCTGATAGTAATGTTAGAATATTAGCTATTCAAAAAATAAATAGCGATGCAGCAATAAAAGATGCTGCTTTATATGATTCTGATTGGAAAGTTAGGAAAGCGGCTGTTGAGAATCTTAAGATATTCCTTGACAATACTATCATATATGTCCCAGATAATCATTATGAAGTTAATAAAACACTTATTAATTTCTTAGAGAATATTTCTAAAAATGATTCCAATAGTGAAGTACGTGAAGCAGCGAACAGATTAGTTAATGACCCAAAATATAATAAAAATGCACTTAATGAATTACATAAAAATGAACCTAAAGAAATTAATTATACTGTTGTTGATGTTTCTCGCAATACTGAAAGAACAATTGTTTTAAATCAAAACGAGAAATTTGAATATGTTTACCATCCAAAATCTGTTGAAGACATATTGGATTGTTGTTTTGGTGGGGATATAATAACTATTACTTATTACAATAAAACAGGCCCAAGACAAGATAATCTTATCGTAGATTACAATATTTTAGATAAACATGTAGCCAATATAAATAAAATTCCAATAAATGGAACTGATTTTGATAGAATAATCTCATATGAAAATATAGATTCTCAAAATTTTGCAAGAAATGCATTTGGTCTATCTAAAGAAGAATTATATGAAAATACTGTGTTAAAAAAAGTTTTACAACATTATTTGTTAACTGACAAATTTTTCATTGTCAAAAAAGGTGATGAAATTGAAGTTAGATCCATGGAACTAAATAATGTTATAGATACCTTGAAAGTAGAAAGAACACCCTCTCTTTTCTTAGCAAAGTTGAATTATGAAATTAAAGACATAGAATTTGTATGTAGAAAAATTAATCAACTCCCTATGTCTGAAAATATGACAATTTATCGAGAATAATTTTAATGAAAATTAATGAGAGCATATTATGAAATTACTAATATCAAAAGATGAAATTAAGGGATTTAATGAAAAAAATAAAGTTCCATATAAATTAACTGAAATCCAACGAAATGAACAAAAAATAAATATTTAAAACATTTTGGAATTGAATTATTGAGAAGAGATAAAGATTATGATGCTTCAATAGTTGGATGTAACAGTTATGGTGAAATACAGGATTACAATAATATTTTTGCAGATTTGAAGTTTTTAGCAATTTTATATGCTAGTGCAATATTTGGAATAATCCTTTTAATTGGGATTGTAACAAATTTAAGTTCAACCGGATTTTTAAAAATAATTGTAATATTATTGGGATTAGGGATATTGGCCGCATTGGGATATGCGGTTTTAGGTTTTATTAGAAACATCAGTTCTTCGAGATATTAAATTTAAATTAGTTTCTATAATTTATATTGCTCCAATAATCCTTTATATCCTTTATTTTACATTATTTTAATGAAATCTGTGATAAATTAGAGGTGAGATTATGGTAGAAAGTGCTGAAGTATACATCACTAAAATAAAACAATATTCTTCAATGGGTCAAATGAGTTTTGCTGAAGCATTATGTCGGGAAGCTATACGGTTTTATCCTGAAAAAGAAAATCAATTTATAGCTGCTTTAAATTCTAAATAAATTATGATAAAGAACATTCAGATATTTAAAATGATTTAAGAAGGTAGATATTTTGTTAATAATTGGAATTATAGTATTTATACTAGGCATTTCAATACTATTGTCAATGTATATAACTGAAGGTGCATTGAATCTTGGTATTGTTGGAGATGAAACAAATAGATGTACTAATTGTGGACATGAATTCAAAGGAAAATTAACACATTGTCCCAAATGTGCTGTGAAGTTATTTTACAATAAGTAACAGATTCAACCTCATTAAATTTTAAATTTTTAGATTAAAGCTATATTTTATGTTTTGTATATTACACTATAAAACATTCGTTTCAAACATAATCAACATATTCGCCTGAAATGTCCATTAGGCTTTCAGCTGTTTCAAGACCTAAACCCTTATCCAGAACCATGGTAATTCCCTGGCTTCTGGGCTTGTCTTCTCTTTTTGGTAATAATAAATCAAATGCTTTCAAATTATCACATCATATTTTTAATTTACTAATAAATTATTATATAATATATTATTAATAACTTTCATTAAAATATTAAATTGAAATATTTTATTTTTAGTTATCTTAACTAAAAAACATAAAACAATAAAATTGTAATAATAATGCTAAAAACAAACAATAAAATTGCTAAATTCTTAACACTAATTTTTTCAGTAAAATCATCACCTTTATATATTAAAATAATACCAATAATATAACAAACTGACAATATTATTCCCTTAACTTTCATCAAAATACCCCAATTATTCACCATAAGGCGTAATGAATCTGAAATGAACTAATAAAAACAACAGATAAGATAAAAATGCAATTAATAGCATCTTCTTTTTAAGTTCATCTGGCATATTAATAATTTTTAAATAAGATAATAATAAAATTCCTAATGAAACAACAAAAAATATAAGATAACTATTAGCATGACTATATACAATTTCATTTATTAAATTCATTTTTTCACCTTAAAGAACATTTTTATAAATAAGTGAAAGTAAAAAAGGTAAAATACAAATAATAACAAATATTTTCACATATTTATTTTTTAATATTATTTCTAACTTTAATTTCAACTCATCATCATTATTAGCCAAATGAAAATATAAAAAAATAACCATAGATAAAGCTATGAGTGGTGCAGGATTTTTAATAATAAATGATATCAAACATTGAATCAAAAAAATTGGAAGTGAAATTTTCCAAAATTTTTTTAATAAATTTTTTTCAATTTCTTTTTTATCCTCATCAAATATTGTAGTCATATCATTCACCATTAGTATTAATATTATAAAAATAATTTATTATCTGACTAATTGATGGGTGAAATATATATGTACCCTCAATCCAATCAATACCAATTTTCGTAAAAATTAAAAGAGGATTATTAGTACTATATGCATAATCTAAAACTTTTTTAAGTGCATCATTACGTTCATAAGCTAAAGCAATCTTATTTAGATAATTATATCTATAAATTAACTCAAATAACTTCTCAGGATATTTAGTAATAATTTGAGTATTTTTAACTGTAGATTCTTTAAAAATTATTTTTCCAGACATGAATCCAAATTTTATAGAACTAGATGGTATTGAAGTTACAACATCAAATACAAACCATCCCCCTCTTTCAAAATTCCATCCTTTATTTAAATCATCCGCATAATATGTTAACATTCCACCAAAAGCAACTAAAGCAATACCTCCCAAAATAACCCAACCCACAGGATTAGAAGCAAAAATTACACTAATCCCAACAGTAATAGCAATAGTACCAACAATACCTAATGCATCATTATTTGACCAATCTAAAAATTCATTAATGCTTTCAAATGCTCCGTTTTGTATATTACACTATAAAACATTCGTTTCAAACCTAAACCACCATTTACCTGTTTTTTTAAATACAAATACTCTTGTTTAATAATTTCATTGTACTTTAATTCATTTATTAAATAATTAAATTCAAAATCATTTAAGCGTTCTGAATCTATAATAATCACTAAATCAACATCACAAGGATTATTTTTATTTTCTACAAAACTTCCATCAATTAATATAGATACACCCGATTTAACATTACGAATTAAATCATTATAAAATCTTAAAAAACACTCAAAACGACTTTTTCGTGAATCTGAATCAGGAAAATTCTTCACAAAATGTTCTTCAATTTCATCTAAAGATACTTCATAACATGCATAAGGTAAATTACCATATTCATCAAAATCGGGTATTCCACTAACAGTTTCTATCAATTCTCCTCACCCACAACATAATCATCAAATGATATTATATTAAATTTTATACTAATATAAATTGAATATATTGTCTTATGATGTAAAGATTTATATATTTAAAAAAATAGGTTTAGTGGTAGAGAGCATTTGACAAGTAAAAAAATATAATTAAAACAAGTAATTTATCTTTGACTAATCAAGTCACAAAATTCTTCATAAGTAATCTCACCAGAATAATAACGTTCTAATAATTCATCAGAACGAGAATGATCAAAATTAATTTCCCATTTTAAAGGAATTTTATTAACATCATTATTGGACATCTTTCCGAATCCTCCAAAATTCCATATATTTATTTAATACATCATCCTTTAAATAATTATCCCATAGAGCCTCTGCTGCAAATAAATCATCTTTAAATTTAAGGTTTCTTTCAGCCATATTATGTTTTGTATATTACACTATAAAACATTCGTTTCAAACTTTTTACTCTCTTTGAAATGAAATGTGGGTTAAAAAAAAGAATAATAAATTTCATTTTTTACATAATAGTCAGGTTCGATTCCTGAAACCCACTTCCAAAAAAAAATGAATTGTGTAAAAAAAAAACAAATAGATTGTGGAATTTTATATGGCAACTGAAGTTCTAGATAAGCAATTCCAACTCTACGCACGTCCTCAAATCTATCCAGATACCACAAAAAGTTATGCTCTCAATGAGGACGGCTCATTAACAATAGAAGGAATCGCTTCAACAACCAATAAAGACCTTCAAGATGACATAGTAACTCCGTCTGCAATTGAATCAATGAAAAGACAATTGCGTGCAGGATTGAACTTGCATGGTGATCATTGGTATGGATTGTTCGATGGTGTCATTGGAGCAATCACTGAGGTAGTAGATACTGATCCTTATTCTTTAAGGATTAAAGCAAAAATCTTACCTAAATATGCTAATGACATCAAAGACATGTTAGACATTGGAGTTAAACTTGGATTGTCGTTTTGTATATTACACTATAAAACATTCGTTTCAAACACTGAAAAATTTTTCTTATTTTTCCTATTTAAACATCTATCTGTTCTCCTTTAAAAATATTTATAGGGACATCATTTTTCACATGGATTTTATAGGTAGGTTTCCCTGAAATCAATATTAACTGACACATGTTTGAAGTCATTTTCAATTAATTTGAGGGACATCATTTTTTCACTTAAATTTAGCCCACATTTCCCCATAAACCAAGTAAAATCCATCCATCACATTAATGTAATTTAGAGATTTTTAGTTGGACACACAATTTCATTTAGAACAAGAAAACGCAAAATAACCAAAAAAATAAGAAGAAATCTTTAAAAAAAAAGAAAAATATAAAATGAACTTAATCAGATTTTATCATCGTCAAGATCATTTTATAAGGCATATTAACTGCCTGAAGTGCGTGAGGCTCATTGGCTGGCATAATTATGATTTCGCCTTTTTTGACAGTGTTTTTAACACCTGAAATAGTGATTTCAGCTTCACCATCAATGATTTGAACCATTGCATCGAAAGGTGCGGAATGTTCAGATAATCCCTGTCCTTTGTCAAATGCAAAGAAGGTAACTGTTCCTAACTCTTTTTTAATTACTTCACGACTTACGACAGTATCGTCCTGGTACTCAACTAAATTTTCAATAGCTAACGCTTTTGCTTTTATATTATCACTCATTTACCTCATCCCATGATTGTTTTGATATCCACTAAAGCATTACCGGATGTTGGGGTGAGATTGTAGTTTTCAACTAAAACATTGATGATATCTTCGTTACACCATGCAGGGAGGATCGGACCAATCCACATGTCAGTTTTTCCAAGGTAGAGTAAAGCCCATAAAACTGCAGCTGCTTTTTGTTCCATCCAGCTTAATACGATTGTTAATGGTAATTCGTTTAATTCCATTTCGAATAAGTCGCATAAAGCTAATGCTACATCCACTGCAACGATTGTATCATTACATTGACCAACATCCAATAATCTAGGGATTCCTTCGATATCTCCTAAATCTAAGTCATTGAATTTGTATTTTCCACAAGCTAATGTTAAGATAACAGTGTCTTCAGGTAAGTTTTGTACGAATTCTCTGTAGTAGTTGTTGTGTTTTGCTGCTTTGTCACATCCTCCAACAACAAAGAATCTGGAGATTTTACCGTCTAAGACTAATTCTTTAATTTTTTCTGCATGTTCGACAATAGCTCCTGCACTCCAGCCGGTGGTTATGGTAGTTAATTCTTCAGGTTCTAAAGATCCTAATGATTTAGCGCATTCGATTACTTCTGAGTAGTCATAACCTTCAATGGTTTTTACTCCTTCCAATTTAGCTACGTCCATTGTGAACATTCTTTCTTTGTATGAGTCTAATGCAGGAAGTACACAGTTACTTGTTGCGACAATAGCTGCATTGTATTTAGCGAAGATTGTTCTTTGATCGTGCCATGCTCCACCTAACTGTCCTGCCAAGTTTTCGTATTTGTTTAATCCAGGGTATCCGTGAGCAGGCAACATTTCGGAGTGAGTGTATACCTTAATGTCGGTTCCTTCAACCTGTTTTAGTAATTCTTCCAATGCTTTTAGGTCGTGACCGGTTACGATAATAGCTGGTCCTTCCTGTGCACCTACTTTTACTTCAACAGGTTGTGGTTCACCATATGCTTCGATGTGTGCGTCTTTGAGTAATCTCATTACGTCAACACTGGTTTTACCTGCTTCTAAAGCTAAAGCAACTAAGTCTTCAACATCGAAGTTCACATTGGTTAATGTAGTGTATAAACCTTTGGTCAGGAATGCATCTATTTCAGGATTGTATTTTCCTAAGACATTTGCATTGTAGTTGTATGCACTGATTCCTTTCATGGTGAATACTAAATTATCTTGTAATCTTGCTACAGTCGGTTTTTTACCACAAACTCCACTTACAGTACATCCTGTACCTTTAGCGGTTTGGGAACATTGATAACAAAACATGTCTAATCCATCTGCCATAATTATTACCTCTAATAATTTATAATAATAGTTTTAATATGAAAAGTATTTAAAGATTTTGTCACTTTTATAGGGTGAAAAGTAACAAATATAAATATTATGATAAAAATATCATAAAACATGAATGATGATGTACATTTATTGAAAGGTTTAGGACTGACAATGTATGAGGCTCAGGCATATGTAACGCTCACATCATTAATCTCAGCAACAGCAGTAGAAGTATCAGAAAAATCAAACATTCCTAGAAGCAAAATATATGATGTGCTCAAAAGCCTGAACAAAAAAAATTTTATAGAAATCGAAGACGGAAGACCACTGATTTATACCGTAAAATCACCTGTTGAAGTACTTTCAAGAGAAAAGGAAAAAATAAACAGACAGATTGAAGATTCGATTACCAGATTAACAAATACCTATGAAAATGGTATAAGTCAGGTACAGGCGCCTATCTGGAGAATTTATGGCGTTGAAAAAATCATCAACAAGGAACTGGAAATAATTAAAAGAGCAAAAAATTCAATAAACATGAGAATAGGATTTCTTTTTGAAAACGAAGCGGAAATGCTTTTAAATGAATTTGAAAAAAGAAATGACCTTAATGTGAAAATATTGGCTTCACCAGAATGCTACATAAACAATGAAAAATTTGAGATAGTCAAGTTCTTTAAGGAAAACGGAATTGATGTTTACAGAGCAGACATTCCATTCGTAAAGCTGGTAATCTCCGATTCCAAAGAAATGTTTCATACATACACTAAATTTTCAGAGGACAAAAGAAACGTGATTCCAACGACCGCCATAGGAATATGGAACCAATATGAAGACATTGCCAGAAATTATGATGAGAGATTTGAAAATCAGCTGAGAAAAATCCAAACGAAACAAAAAAAGAAAAATAGTTGAGAATAGTTAATCTCAACCCAAAATCGTGACTCTGTTTGAAATGGCAGCGCCGTTTTCATACATTGATGTGATGATGTATTCGCCAGGTATTAGGTTAATGTTTAAACGGGCTATTCCATTAACATCCGTCGTTCTGTTGTAGAAAACTCCATTGATATTGAATGTTATTATTTGGTCCGCAAACGGATTGCCCTGACCGTCCAGCAGCAGGGTTTCAAATTTAGATCCGTCCTTATAGCGCATATTCAAGTCACCAGCTCCAATTATTGGTTTTACAGTGATGCTGTTTGATGCCATCAAACCTTTATAATTGGCTGTGATGATATAAGTGCCAGGATTTAGGTTAATGTTCATTTTAACGTGCCCAGTTGCATTGCTTGTTCTGTTGTAGAAAACACCGTTAATGTTGAATTCAACCCTTTCGCCTGCTCCGACAGGATTTCCCGCATCATCCAGAAGCCTAATAACATACTGAGAAGCATTTTTATAATATTTGGTTAGATTATTGTTTTCAACAATATTCGGCAATACCCTAACAATATTTGAATGCCTTTCAGTTGAATTGGGATTTGTAGCCGTTATAATATATTCTCCAGGATTTAAATTGATATTCATCTTTGCAACACCGCTGGCATTGGTTGTTCTTATGTAGAAAACACCATTGATGTTGAACTCAACAGGAGTGTTTTTCAATATATTTCCCTTAGTGTCTACAAATTGCGCATAATATTGTGTTCCATTCCTATATATTTTAGTAACATCCCTTCCGGAAATTGTCGGCTTGACAGTGACTGTAGAGAAAACCTTAATGCCATTATATTCGCAAGTAATGTTGTATACGCCACTGTTCAAGTTAATTGCCATTGAAGCAACACCCTTATCATTGGTGGTTCTTGAATATCTTCTTCCATTAATATCAAAAGTTACACCGCAATTTGAGAATAATTTAAGGTCATTATCATATAAACGAGCAACTAACCTCTCATCACCCCCAAAATACTTCGTGACATTTGCCACGTCAAAATAGAATTGATATTCCTCACTTGTGAAATTGGAGTCGCTGATGGAACTTGACGAATTATGATTTTTATCTCCACCATATAGAACTCCAAAAGAATAATTGCCTACATCCAAATCAGATAATTTGAGTGAAGCTTGAGAATCCTGAATGCTACTTGAGTAATTTTTTCCATTGACTGTGAAAATCATTTCTCCACTTGAAATTGATGGTGTTATCGAAGCAATCAGATTAACACTATTGTGAGAAAGTCTTTGCCACTGAAAAGAATCAATTTTAGTTGGAATTTTATTTATGGTAACTTTTGCTTTTGTATATACCTCATAATTAAAACTAATTTCCATGTCATAAACACCAGCATCCAATTCATTTAAGTGAAAACGTGCAATTCCTTCATCATTAGTTGATAAAAACATAGCCATAGTACCATTAACATCCACACGTATAAGTTCACCGGATAATGGAATACTATTATTAGTTAAAGTTACATTAAGCACTGTATCACCATAAACCCCAATGACATCAGGCGCCCTAAGGTAAATAGATATAATATTAATTTTAGAAGTGGCTGCAAAATCTCCATAAGTAACGACAGCCTTATGAACACCAATACTCAAATTTAAATCCACAAAAGCCTTGCCTTCATTATTTGTAGTCCTAGTATAATTAATGCCGTTAATATTGATTTTAACCTCAGCATTGCTAATTGGAGAAGTAGAATTAGTTAAAGTAATCTCCAATTTTTTTTCAGAATCATCATAAGCCTTAATCACATCAGGAACGTCCAAATTTACTGATGAATAAAGAGGTTGAACATCAAATTGAGTATAATTATCGCTTATTCCATAGGCCTGTGCCCAAAACATCGCTCCGTCTTCAGTCCGGTATCCTGCAATTCCAACACAGTTAGCATATATGTCTAGCATCATACGCCTATGTCCCTGATATTCAAAAGGAAGATAAGTCTCTTTCCACCCTTCAGTAACATCCTCACAAGTCATATAAAATCGCGCTAGACATTCACCCCTAGCCCAAATAGTGTTAGGAAATGCAGTACTTATATCAGAACCGTCAGGACGAAGATGTTCAAAAAGCTCAGATGCTTCTTTTGCCCTGATTTTTGCGGTCTCTTCAAGCTCGGCATTTCTTATTAACGGATAGAGCTGATTAGTGTCAACAGTGTTGAAATAGGCTTTTGACGTGTCATCACTCAGCCAGTACCATGCACCTTTCTCAGCCCTAAATTCATTTAAAAGATCATAAGCTTCGGATGCATCAATAAATTCACCACCATCATTAGTTAAATTACCATTATCATTTTCCTGAACAGATATTGGATTTTCATCAATATTTGAATTGCTATCATCTGCTAAAACGTCCGTATCATTTAAATCTGATGCTGAAACAAAACCTACAGATAGCATGAAAATGAATAATATCAGAAATATCTTTTTTATCATAATTTCACCACAGTTATATACAAAAAATGTACTTTATAGATAAAATTCTGTTGAAAGGCATATATACAATATTCCAATCAATGCAAAAATTTTAAGAAAAAATGAAAAATAATGAAATGGTAAATACACAATTTAACAAGCCACAAAAATAGAAAAAAGAAGACATCTCTTGGAATATGAAAATTTCTCGTTAAATTATGAGACAAATTCAAAAAGACAAGAAAGAGAAGTCAAAAGCCCCAAAAAACAAAACACTCACGAAAAATTAAAGGTGAAAAAAAGGCTTTTGACTAGGATTAATCCACAATATTAATTTATATTTAATAATATATAAATTAAGCAGTAATCAGTGAAGTAAATATTGCTTTGACAAGGTAAAAATGAATTAAACTAAAAATAACCTGCATACAACAATATTCTAAAAAGAAAGTTGAAAAGTTACCTCCTCAAGTAAATATTGCTCTAAGGAGGTTATATTGTCTGAAACAAAACAACAAGCCTTAAATATATCATATGACCAAGTATAATATGGCAATAAAAATTATTGCCACATATAACTTCAGTAAATACAAAAATCAAAAATCTTTAAGTAATGCTTTGCTATAAAATCATCATGTCGAATAACAATTTAGTACAAACACAAAAATTATTCTTTAACTTGTATCCTCCCCTATAAAGCATTACTTTCTGTGATGATACACTCCATTAAAATATAAAACAAGTTAAAGAAACATGGGGCTTTTGAAGCCCCATCTATTTTTCATATTTTTCCACAAATTGAAGATATACCTCCAATAAATTATTATCAAGGCGTTCCAACGTTCTTTCGGAAATTTCAGAAGGAACATCCCAGTATGCTGATGCAATTCCTCCCGCAATGGCTGCCTGAGTGTCTGCATCACCACCCAATGATACAGCATTTCTGATTGTGTCCTCAAAGTCTCGAGCTTCCAAAAAACAGATTATTGATTCGGGAACTGAACCTTTGCATGAAACATCAAATTTATAATCAGGCCTGATGTCATCAACACTACGGCTCAAATCATAATGATAATTGCTTTCAACATGTTCCTTTATTTCTTCCTTGCTTGCGCCAGTTCTTGCCAGATATACCGCATCGCAAGTCGCCAATGCACCTTTAATTCCTTCAGGATGATCATGTGTTATGACAGCAGACATTTCGGCCAGCTGTTGAGCTTCATCCAATGACCCAGCAACCCAAGCGCACGGACTTACCCTCATTGCAGAACCGTTAGCCCAGCTTCCATATGATTCGGGGCTGTCCTGATTCAGCCATCTTCTAAACATTCCGCCATATCCTGCATTCGGATATTTTAAACCGAATTTCTTAACTTCCGAGATTAAAACATCCAAAGAAGATTTATCCTTAACTAACCATGATGCAATAGCTAATGTCATTACAGTATCATCGGTGAATGTAGAGTATTCATTGAACAATCCGAAATCCTTTCTTTTAATTGGACGAAATTCCCTACTGGAACCGATTACATCTCCAGAAATAGTACCTATTATACCCTTCATATTAATAATGTTGTAACAACAGGAATATAAACATATTGTGAAAAAAATAGGAAAAAAATAGAAAGACTATGATTGTCTTTCCAATACAAAATCAGCAATGTCAGCAAGTACTTGTTTACTTGAAGAGTCAGGCAATATTTCAAGTACTTCTTTAGCTTGGCCTACAGAATCTAGTGCAAGATTTCTAGCATATTCAATTGCACCACATTTTGTTAAAATTTCAATAGCTAAATCTATATCATCTTGTGAATTATTGTCATCTTTTAAGATTTCCAATAATTTTTCAGCATCTTCACCTGCAGATGCAAGACCGTTGATTGCAATGATGGTCATCTTACCTTTGCCGATGTCAGAACCGATAGGTTTACCTAAAGTTTCCTCATCGCTTGCAATGTCAAGATAGTCATCCTGAATCTGGAAAGCAAGACCAATGAGTCTTCCATATTCATACATTGCATCAATCACTTCATCAGAGGCTCCGCCCATAATTGCTCCAACTTTAGTGGCAGCAGCAATTAATGCGCCGGTCTTTTTGAAAATCATTTCCATGTATTCGTCTTCAGTTACATCAAAACGGTCTTCAAATCCCATGTCCAAAGCCTGACCTTCACAGATTTTTACACATGCATCGGCAACGGTGGCCAAAGCATTGTTGATTTGAGCAGGAGAAGTTAATTCCTGATTTGAATTAATGATAATTTCAAATGCTTTTGAAAATAATGTATCTCCAGCCAAAATAGCCACATCATCGCCCCAAACTTTATGAACAGAAGGCATTCCTCTTCTCATGTCATCCTGATCCATGATATCATCATGAATTAAAGAAAATGTATGGATGAGTTCAATAGCTGAACCTGCTTTGAGTGCATTTTCCTTTTGACCTCCTACAGCTTCAGCAGTTATTAAACTTAAAGCCGGCCTAAGCATTTTTCCTCCAGCTTTAGTTAAATAAATTGAAGCTTCTTGAAGATTATCCGGAGTAATAACTCCCAATTCTTCTTCAATTGTTTTAATGATATCGGGTGAATAACTACCCAATACTTCTTTTACATCGCTCATAATATCAGCTCTCTAACTTCTAAAAACTTGTGCTTGTGAATTTCTTAAAATATGAACATCATAACCTATTCTGTAACCTTCCTCTTCTGCAAGCTCACCATAAGCGGCCAACATTGACAGGTCTCCGTGTGCTGGAATAATGTGCTGCGGTTTTAGCATGCGTAGGAATTCTCTGTGGTCTTCCCTTCCGGCATGTCCTGAAACGTGAGCATTCGGATAAATTCTAGCACCTTTGGATTGTAATCTCCTTTCCATAATGTGCCTATTGGCAGCATTTGTCGGATTAGGAATAATCGGTGCGGAAATAATTACATTATCCCCCGGCTTGATATTGAACGGAGTTCTCCCACTGGCTATTCTAGGTAAAAGTGCATCAGGTTCGCCCTGGTGACCTGTAGTTACAAGCAGGTATTTGTCACGGGCTTCATCAGCTTCCATCAAAGCTCTGTTTACTGCTTTAGGACTTCCGTAAATACTTGCATTTTTAGGTAATTTTAAAATACCGTGCTTTTGAGCAATACCGCAGAAACGTTCCATTGACCTGCCCAAGAAAAATATTTCCCTATGGGACTTTTTGGCAATGTCCGCTATTGCCTGAACCCTTTCAACATGGGATGAGAATGTAGTTACTATCATACCTGTTTTTTCATAAAGAGGTCCTCTCATAACATCTTCCAGAATATTGCGGGCAATACGCTCTGAATGTGTCTTAACCTCATCATAATTTTTGGCATTAGTAGTTTCTACAATTAAAACAAGCACTCCTTTCCTACCTAATTCCTTTAATCTCCTATAATCAGGTGGCGGAGAAACTTTCTGGTGATTATCAAATTTAAAATCTAATGCATAAACAATAATACCCTCAGGAGTATGCAATACTGGAAATACCGCTTGAGGTATACTGTGAGTTGATTGAACGAATTCCAATGTAATATCCTTAGAAAGTCTGATTTTTCCTCCCGGGTTTAAGACTTTAATAGGATTTTTTACTTTGAATTTGCGTTCTCCCTTAATTTGTTTTTCAATTAATGCCGCAGTATAAGGTGTTCCGATTAATGGAGCATCATATCTGTGAGCTAACTTAGCTACAGCTCCAATGTGGTCCAAGTGACCGTGAGAAAAAACAATACCTTTTACTTTCCCATCGACATCCTTCATTAGAGTATCATCAGGAATAACTCCCCTTTCAATCAAATCAAGGCTATGCATTCTATCAATATCCGTATCTTCATGCATACTTATTCTGTCAAGATGAATACCCATATCAAAAATAATAACATCTTCGCCGATCTTGACAGCAGTCATGTTTTTACCGACTTCCTGATATCCTCCTATTGCGATTACTTCAACGCTCATTTGTTTCTATCTCCTTGAATAATTCTTTATGTTGATTCCTCTATCATTTAGCCATTGCCTTGTTTTTCCACGTATAACTAATTTTGATTGTTTTAATTCCTCAATGTTATTTGCTCCAACCAAAAACATGGCTATTCTTAAAGAATCATTGAATCTATTAATGAACTGATCTAAATCCTCTTGTGAAACTGATTTTTTTAAAAATGGTAATGCCATACCTACACTGTCTGCTCCAAGGGCAATGGCTTTAGCCGCTTCAAGACCTGAACGTATTCCTCCGGATGAAATGACCGGCACATCAACGCTATTTACAACTTCGGCAGTTGAAATAGCTGTAGGAATTCCCCAATCCCAGAACATTTCACCATAATATCTGTCCTGTGAACGGTATGTTTCAACAGCAGCCCAACTTGTTCCGCCGGCACCTTCAACATCAATGAAACTAATTCCAGCATCAACCAACTGTTTTGCGGTTTCTGCAGAAATGCCGCAGCCCGTTTCTTTTGCCATGACCGGAATATCAACCAAATCCGTAATTTTAGAAATTAGTTCAAGATATCCTCTCGCATCCAAATCACCCTCAGGCTGTATTGATTCCTGAAGAGGATTTAGATGAATGGCAAGTATATCAGCATCTAAAATTTCTACGGCCTTATTGGCCAAATTCAATTGAGGTGCACCAATGTTACCTACCAATAAACAGTCAGGAGCATTGTCACGAACAACTGAATATGTGTCTTCCAATTCAGGATGTTCGCAGGCTGCCCTTTGAGAGCCAACGCCTAAAGCAATATTATTATTCTCAGCAGCAATAGCTAATTGTTTATTAATATCCTTTGCAGCAGGATGGCCCCCTGTGATAGCTGTTATAAATAAAGGAGAGTCCAATTTTTTACCAAAAACAGATGTGGATAAATCAATTTCATTTTTGTTAACTTCAGGAAGTGCATTATGAATTAATTCAATATCTTCAAAACCTGTTGTTTTATCCTTAAATTCAACATCATAATTTTTACAAATTAATAAATGCTCTAATTTTCTATCTGAAATCATGTTTAACTCCTTGAAATAACAGTTCCCTTAACATCTTCATTCTCTAAAACTTTATAAATATTATTTTCAATTTCAGCATTTATTATCTTAGATTCAATTCCTAAATCAGCTAAATATAAGAGTTCTTTTATTTTTCCAACCATGCCTCCGGTAACGTCGACATTGGTTGTTCCTTCCAAAGTATCCAAATCCTCGATGGATGAGAATTTTTCATAAAAAACCGCATCATCATGTGTTTTAGGATTCTTATTATAGACACCATCAACATCAGTGCCCAGAATAACCTTTTGTGGATTTAAATTGCCTGCCAGGTATTGGATAAGCTGATCTCCGGAAATAACACAAAACTCCAAATCACTATCCAGTACAACATCACCATAAATGACCGGTATGAATCCTTTTGATAAGTAATTTTTGAAAATATCCAAATTTCCTTCAGTAATTCTTTTGGAACTGGCTTTTATGAATGAAGATGCAGGAATTGCAATAACAGGCAAACCCTGAGCGATAAACTCTTCACAAATCAGCATGTTTAATTTCTTAACCGCATTTTGAATCTCACAAAAACCAATTCTTTTTTGAGGATATTCCTCTTTATCAAAACTCTGACCAATCTTATATTTTTTAGCAGGAGGGTGGCCAAAAGAGCCTGCACCATGAACAATAATCAATTCTTTCGGGGAATTGTCCAGTGAACTTTTTATTTCAAGGGCAATTCTTTTTAAACTCTCGGAATCAACTTCACTTTCAGGCGCATCCTTATTCGTTAAGATGCTGCCACCAATTTTTAAAATAATCATGAAAATCACATACGTACTCTGGAAGAAACTCCACGTTTAGTAAAATTAACTTTTAAAACATTATCTTCTCTTGAAATACCTTCAGCAACTTCTTTTGATTTGCCAGGACAAAGTGCAATGATACTTCCTCCTCCGCCGGCACCGGTGATTTTGGAACCGATTGCTCCACATTCACGAGCAGTATAAACCATACGGGATAATTCTGGAGTATTTACACCCAAAACATCCAAAAATCCATGATTAATATTCATCAATTCACCAATCTTTTTATAATCCCTTTTCAAGATGGCCTGTTTTCCATAATTGGTCAGGTTACCCATTGATGTGATGACAGGATTGATAATTTTTGGATTTCTGTTCTTGAGATACCTTACATCCTTAACCATCTTACCGGTATTGCCGTGCTTATTTGTATAACCAACGACAAAAGGAACATTCAAGTTAATTTTAAAGGGTTCAAAAACCTTATTTCTTGACAAATAAACCAATCCACCATAAGTTGAAACTAAAGTGTCCAATGGAGAAGCAACTCCCTGAACTGCCTGTTCAACCATATGTGCATCATGGGAAAGGGATTTTTTATCAAAACGAATATTGTGATACCTGTATAATGCTGCAAGTGTAGCAACAGTTACAGCCGCTGAGGAACCTAATCCTGAACCTATTGGTATTTCAGAAGATAAAGTCATTACTATCGGACTATGATCATGAACTCTATGAAAAGCTTCTAAAATATATCTAATAATACCGGGTTTTCCTTTTTTTAATTTATAAGATTTGTTTCTGGTGTCTAGCTCAACTTCAAAATTCAAATCATAAGATTTTAAAATTGATTTGTTGTTATAAGAGGGTTTGATTTCAACATACGCCCTTTTATTGACTGCGCCGGCGATAGCAGGTTCGCCGTAAACAACTGAATGTTCACCGAATAAAATCATTTTTGCCGGAGCAGAAGCCATAGCCTTCATATTTGACACCTATCTAAAAATACCTGAAGCATAACCTACAACAGAACTTAAATCCCCAGTAACATCCCCACTTGTTTTATATTCTAAAATTTCGCAATTATGTTTGTCGCACATTTTAGAAAGCGCAATAGTGGTCATGACAGGACCATAACCACACATAGTTATATTGTATTGAATGACTTCCTCATATAACTTGAATTCATTCATGTATTTAATATCTTCAAGAACAAAACCATCAACGGTATTTGCCTTTTCTTGATTGTTAAAATGAGATAAATCTGTGCTTGCAATAACGCAATAAGACTTATTTAACTTTTCAGCAGCATCAAAGATTGCTTTTGCAAGATCACTTGAAGCTGAAAAAGATTGGGAACCCATGACAATAGGAACTATGCTAAAATCATTGGAAAAATACTGTAAAAACGGCAATTGCACTTCAATACTATGTTCAAACAGATGAGCATCAAAATCGCTTGAAGCCACATCAGAACAGGAAATAATTGAATTCGCAAATTCCTCATCGATTTTAACATTACCTAAAGGCGTGATCCATTCCCCTTCATTATAAACTGAAACCTCACTACCATAACCCGTGTGATTTGGACTCAATATAATAAAAACTTCAGGAAAACCATTTTGAACTATCTGGCAATAGCTATGAGAAGCTACTGAACCAGAATATTGATAACCTGCATGGGGAACCATGATATTAATAGGATAATCCTTTCCTTCAAACGTGTTCAATTCTGGAATATGTCCAACTCCAAAATCATTCAAAAAACAATTTTCTATTGTTTCAGTTAATTTTTGAGGATTATCCGGATAAAATGATCCGGCCACTGCAGGTTTTCTAATCATTTAATTCACTTAAAATTTAAGTTCGAAATCAGTTGCTTCGATATCTAAGTCTCCATCTTCTGGAATTTCGCCTCTTTCTCTTAAGATTTGTCTTGCAAGTAACCAGTAAACTAAAGCGATAGCTTTTCTACCTTTGTTGTTAACAGGCACTGCAATATCAACAAAACTGAGTAAGTTTTCAGTATCACATAATGCAATAACAGGAATACCGTTTTGTTTTGATTCAAGAATTGCCTGTGCATCTGATCTTGGGTCAGTTACAACAATAATTTTAGGTTCGATGAATTTAGCGTAATTTGGGTTTGTTAAAGTTCCAGGGATGAATCTTCCAGGAATGGTTTTTGCACCAGTGATTTCACCGAATTTTTTAACAGGAGCTTGACCGTATTGTCTGGTTGCTACTACTAAAATATCATCAGGGTCGTATTTTGCTAATAATTTTGCAATTTGTCTGATTCTTTCATCGGTTTTTTGAATGTCTAATACGTATAAACCGTCAGATCTTACTCTGAATATGTATTTTTCCATATCGCTTGTTTTTTGTTGGGTTCCGATATGTAAACCAGCTGCTAAATAACTGTCTAATTCAATTAATAATTCATTTGTCATAATAAATTCTCCTTTTTGTTTATTTAAAAGTCATCTTCAATTTTAATACATTCTTCAGGACATACATCCATACATACTTCACAATAACTGCACTCATCAGGGTCAACGATGGCAATTTTATCTCCTTCGAGAACTAAAACTTCCATAGGACAAACATCAGCACATTCAGCACAGTCATCTCCTCTACATTTTGAATAATCTAAAGTTATTTTTGACATTTATAACTCTCCCTATTTTTAAAATTGACCCATTTTCGGATTTGTAAGTTCCTCTTCAATGCGAATTAACTCGTTTAACTTAGCTATTCTTTCCCCACCTATAGCGCCGGTCTTGATTAAAGGCGCTGAGAAACCGACAGCCAGATGAGCAATGGTTTCATCAGTAGTTTCACCAGACCTATGGGATACTACAGGTACGATATTATTTTCCTTAGCTAATTTAACAGTTGCATAAGTTTCGGATAATGAACCTATCTGATTCGGTTTGATGATGATTGCATTGGCCGCATTCATTTCAATACCTTTCAACAGCAACTCTTTATTTGTTACAAATAAATCATCACCACAAACAAGACATTTATCCCCAACTTTAGAAGTTAACTGAGCAAATCCCTCGAAATCAGATTCATCGAATGGATCTTCTACATAAAACATATTGTAAGTATCAATAATGTCTTTTACGAACTCAATTTGTTCACCAGTATCTCTTTGGATACCATCTTGAGCATAGACATATTTCTGTTTTTCTGAATCCCACAATTCAGAAGCAGCCATGTCCAAAGCAGGCCTAATCTCGATTCCTAATTCATCACCAACTTCTTCACATGCTTTAGCTTGAATTTCAAGTGCATTGTCATTAGTGATATTAGGTACCCATCCTCCTTCATCTCCTTTTCCACCAGTGAAATTAGAGTCCTTGGATTGGATTAGTCCCTTTAGTTTTTTGTGGACTGAAGCATTTGCAAAAATTGCCTCAACAATATTTTGAGCCCCAGTTGGAACAACTAAAAATTCCTGAATGTCCGGTGCATTTATGCCTGCATGAGCCCCACCATTCATCATATTTCCAAGAGGGTATGGCAATTCATTAACCCAGTTTCCTCCAAGATATTTATATAATGACATGTTACATGATGCCGCAGCAGCTTTAACAACAGCCATAGAAACAGCTACTGTAGTATTACCACCCATAGCTGACAAATTCTCAGTTCCGTCCACTTCTCTTAATACTTCATCGATAGTAGTAATGTCATTCGCATCCATACCGATAAGCTCGGAAGCAAGAACATCTTCCACTTCACTTACGATAACATCCACACCACCTTCTGGAAATGAGACCACTTCTCTTGAACCGGTACTCGCTCCGCTAGGTGCAGCAGCTCTGCCAAAACCATTCCAGGTAGTTACATCCACCTCTACAGTCGGGTTACCTCTGCTGTCCAGAATTTTACGAACTTGGACATTTTCTATTACACTATCCAAAAAAAACACCTCAGTGTCAGTTGATTTGTTACCATAAAACCTATAATCCTTAAAAAGAGTAAGTTTCTTTATAGAGTTATTATGGTATTTTTTATTTTTTTTAAATAAATTTAATTAGAATAAATAGAAATAGACTATTTATTCAAATCTTCATTTTTTATAATATCTAATGGTAAAACTCCTTCTTCAAGTTCTTTATAAGCAATATCAATAGGATCTAAGGAATCACCAAGTTCCACTTTAGGTTTTGCACCCATGGAAATTTGAATTGCCCTAGCACCTAATATTCTAGCTTTTTCAAACCTTGTTAAATCTTCCATTTTCATGAATATTACTTCCGTTTAACGTTTTATTTTACCTAGATTTATTTATACTAAAACTATCCCTACAACTTGTTTATTCCCATGTCTCAACATGAGAAATTAACATTCTTCTACAGCAGTATCGGGTTAAACCTAAATCATCCAAAATGTCTTTTGAATCTTCTTTAGAATAGTTACCGCGTAATCCTAAATCGGAGAGAACTTTGTTAGCATCTTCATGATTGATAGTCAATTGGTTCATAAACTCCTGAGTTAAATTACGGTCCTCTAACTCTTCGAATAATTGTTTACCGCCAATCTTCCTAATCTGATACTGATCAAAGTGGGCAGATATAGGTTTTCCACAACTTAAACATCTTATAGGAATCATTTAAATCATCTTTTATAAATTTTAATAAAATATAAAAGTACAGAATGAAATTATCTGTAACTTTTTTGTTTACGTGCTCTTGCTCCAGGACCACCGTATTTTTTAGGTTCTGAACGTCTTGGGTCACCTACTAACATAGTTCTGTCGTA
>NZ_JAZUMY010000025.1:0-22715 GCF_045603845.1 Methanobrevibacter sp. | reverse complement strand
AAACACCAACAAGACCTGATCCGATTTGAGTAGCCAGTCTTATTCTTTGGGCTTCTCCACCGGACAATGTACCTGAAGAACGCTCCATAGATAAATAATCAAGCCCTACATCTACCAGGAATTTCAACCTTTCCCTGATTTCTTTTAAAACCTCTTTAGCAATGAATAGTTCTCTTTCAGTTAATTCCAAATCAAGGAAAAACTGATAGGAATCTTTTATTGGAAGTTCTACAACATCAGCAATGGATTTGCCTCCAACAGTAACTGCAAGTATTTCCGGACGTAACCTTTTACCATTACAGACATGACATTTTCTGTCACTCATGAATTTTGAAATGTAATGCCTTGAGTAATTTGATTTGGTTTCAAGATATAATCTCTCCATTCTTGGAATGACTCCTTCAAACTTACGGTTTACCATGTATGACTTGTTTCTTCTTTTGAATGTGAATGCGATTTTATCCCTGCATCCATAAAGAATAGTATCTTGATATTCATGTGGCAGTTCATTGAACGGAACATCCATACTGAAATTAAAGTGATTTGAAACCGCTTCAAGCATCTGATAATAATAATTTTCCCTTTTGGCAGATGATGCCCACGGCACAATTGCACCTTCATTCAAAGTCAGATGCTTGTTCGGGACAATCAAATCAGGATCTATTTCCATTTTGGAACCTATACCGTTACATTCAGGACAGGCCCCCTGAGGAGCGTTGAAAGAAAACATACGGGGAGTCAGCTCTTCAAAGTTTATTCCGCAGTCGACACATGCAAAGTGCTCGGAGTATTTCTTTTCATATTCCCCATTTCCGTCATCAAACAGGACATTAATGAGACCTTCAGCGAATTCTGCTGCGGTTTCCAGTGAATCAACCAGCCTCCTTTTAAAGTCAACATCCTTTCTGATTTTTAAACGGTCAACAACAACGTCAATACTGTGCCTGTATGTCTTTGCAAGTTCAATGTCCTCTTCAAGCTCACGGATTTCACCGTCAACCCTTACACGGACAAAACCCTTGTTTCTTAAATCTTCCAAGACATCCTTGTGCTGACCCTTTCTGTCCCGAACGACAGGAGACAATATTTGGATTTTAAGGCCTTCACCTTCCTCGATTATGCTGTCTCCAATCTGTCCGATAGTCTGATGGGATACTTCACGCCCACAGTTCGGACAGTGAGGAATGCCTATTCTGGCAAATAATAATCTTAAATAATCATAAATTTCCGTAATGGTACCTACAGTTGATCTTGGGTTTTCCCTGGTTGTCTTCTGGTCAATGGAAATAGCTGGAGACAGTCCTTCAATGTACTCCATTTCCGGTTTTTTCATTTGACCAAGGAACTGTCTTGCATAGGCAGATAAAGATTCAACATATCTACGCTGTCCTTCAGCATAAATTGTATCAAAAGCCAATGAAGACTTTCCAGAACCACTAAGACCAGTAATTACTATGAATTCATCACGAGGAACACTGACATCAATATTTTGCAAATTATGTTCCCTAGCTCCTTTAATGATAATCTGTTTTTTAGACTCATCTGTCATGATAATCTCCTAAAAATTTAAGTAATATAATATTATTGTTCTATTCTATATAAACTATTAGAGAGAGAGCATTTGAAAAGAAATATTTTTCAGTTTTTGTCAAATGCCTTAAGTGCATATAATTTGTTTCTAAGCTCAGCAGCACGTTCAAAGTCAAGTCTTGATGCAGCTTCCTTCATGTCACTTTCAATATCCTTAATAAGCAATCTGAGCTCGTCTTTAGGCATTTTAGCTATATCTGCACCTGATGCAATTTTTTCTTCGGTTTCGGTTTTCTCTTTTAACGTACGTGTGGTTGACTTAGGCACGATGCCATGTTCCTCATTGTACTTCATCTGGAGGAAACGACGTTTTTTAGTAATTTCAGTTGCATTTCTAACTGATTGGGTCATTTCATCAACATACATTATTACCTGACCGTTGACATTTCTTGCCGCACGGCCTATGGTCTGTATCAGTGAGGTTTCGTTTCTTAAAAATCCTTCCTTATCGGCATCCAAAATGGCCACCAGTGAAACTTCAGGCAAATCAAGACCTTCCCTTAATAAGTTTACTCCAACAAGAACGTCAAATGTTCCCCTTCTTAGGTCATCGACAATGTCAATTCTCTCAAGGGTATCGATTTCGGAGTGCATATACCTTACCTTGACGCCTATTTTTGCGTAATAGTCAGTCAGATCCTCGGCCATTCTTTTGGTCAGGGTTGTAACAAGCACCCTTTCATTCTTTTCAGCCCGTTTTTTAACTTCACCAAGCAAATCCTCAACCTGGCCTTCAACAGGCCTTATTATCACTTCAGGGTCAACCAGTCCTGTCGGACGGATAATCTGCTCGACGACATTTCTTGATTTAGCCAGTTCATATGGTCCAGGCGTTGCTGAAACATATATTATTTGATTTATGCTTGATTCAAACTCATCAAACCTTAAAGGCCTGTTTTCCTTTGCGGAAGGTAATCTGAATCCGTATTCGACCAGTGTTTCCTTACGGGCACGGTCTCCATTGTACATTCCTCTGATTTGAGGAACAGTAACGTGAGATTCATCAATAATTGTCAAGAAGTCATCAGGGAAGTATTTTAATAAAGAGTATGGTTTTTCACCCCATTCACGTCCGGACAGATGCATTGAGTAATTTTCTACTCCAGGACAGTATCCCATTTCCTGAAGCATTTCAATATCAAAACGAGTCCTTTGCTCCAGTCTTTGAGCTTCCAGAAGCTTATTCATCGCATTCAATTCATTCAAGCGCTCTTCCAGTTCATTTTTGATTTTGGAAATTGCCACATCCATCTTGTCCTGACCTACTACAAAGTGCTTTGCAGGGAAAATCATGTATCTTGGTAGACTTTCCAGTTTTTTGCCCGTAACTTTATCAATAATGCTTATCGCATCAATCTCATCGCCGAAAAGTTCAATTCTGACCGGCGGCGTTCCGTGAACTGGGTTTATTTCAATGACATCCCCTCTGACTCTGAAATGTCCTCTGTCAAATTCGATGTCATTACGTTCATATTGCATGAAAACTAGTTTTTTGATGATATCTGATCTGTCATAAATGTCTCCAACAGCTATTCCGAATGCAAATTCCCCATAATCCTCTGGAGAACCGATACCATAGATGCAGCTCACACTGCTTACGACAATCACATCATCCCTTGAAAGAAGAGATTGGGTTGCGGAGTGTCGCATCATATCTATCTCTTCATTGATGGATGCTTCCTTATCAATGAAGGTATCTGTTCTTGGCACATAAGCTTCAGGCTGATAATAATCGTAATAGCTGACAAAGTATTCGACAGCATTGTCCGGGAAGAATTCCTTGAATTCCTCATATAACTGTGCAGCCAAGGTTTTATTATGTGAAATGACCAGTGTTGGCTTTTGGACCTTTTCAATGACATTTGCAATTGTGAAAGTCTTTCCCGAACCGGTTACTCCAAGCAATGTCTGTTCACGAATATTATCCTTAATACCTTTAGCCAATGAATTAATAGCTTTTGGCTGATCACCAAGTGGTTTATATGGTGAATTTAGTTTAAATTCTTTCATGAGTTATCTACAGTTATATTGAAGCTGATATGGGTGTATCTTGCTGAACAGCACGGAACTACTCTTTCATCTCTTACGGACAATTTACCATATTTGGCCAGTTTGGATTGAACTTCCCTCATAATGGCAGGAGCATTTCTTTCATCAAACACTCTTAAAGAACCTAAAAAAGTAGTCTTTCCCTGCATATTCATTACAGATATAGTATCAACTTCATAGGGTTCATTCCACTCAGCAAGAATTTTATTTGATTCATTCACTAATTCCTGCTTGATTTTTTCTTTATCGATTGGCATTTTTATTTCCTCAACACGTCAGCTATGCTTTGGGCTAGTGAAACACGGGAAGTGTCTGAAGATAAGCTGTTGGTTGAAATAATCTTATCAGCACCTGCTGAGTATATTCTCACAGCCCCGCCGTTTACTAGTATTGGATGAACGCAGCATACATCAACGCTTTCAGCACCATACTGTTTTAAGATTTTAATAGCGTTTACAATTGTTCCGCCGGTAGCGATAATGTCATCTATAATAAAAGCGTTTTTGCCTTTAACTGCATCAACGTTAACTGTACTTTCATCAGCACCGTCACATCTAACATCAACGATTCTTGTTTCCACTTTATCCGGACCTAAACGGACTTTGGACAAGTAAGTACAGTCACAGCCAATAATTTCGGCCATTTCACGTGCAAATCCGTAAGCTCCTTTATCCGGAGCAATGATAATTGGATTATCCTTTTCCTTTTTGATATATTTCTTATTGATGTAATCTGCTATTGCAGGCATTGCGGAAACGTTTTGGGTTTTAATTGAAAAAAAGTCTAAAACGCATTCTTCATGAATATTGAAAGTAATGAATTCATCAGCACCTGCTGATTCAATCAGATTAGCGATAATTTTTGCAGATACTGCTTCACCGTCATTGAAACGTTTTTCCTGTCTTGCATAACCCATATAAGGAACTACAACACGAACGTATTTTGCTCCCAAGTCTTTAATATTTGAAATTAAAAACAACAATTCCATCAGGTTTTCGTCCTGAGGATATCCTGTGGACTGGATGATAGTTACCTCTTCATCAACGGCCTCAGTGACACGCAAATACCTTTCTCCGTCAGGAAACTTCTTACATTCAACATAACATAATTCTTCCCCTAATTCCTTTGCAACATGAGCTGCTAAATCTTGAGAAGCTGAACCACTTATAATCATAATATCACCAAATTTATATACATTGATTAATATGGTTTTCAAGTAATAAAAAGTTAAGTATAACATTAAGTCATTCAAAACATTACATAAATTGACAGCATTACTCCAATGGTAGATATGATTAATTGAATGTAACCATGACGTCTTAACTCCTTAACCGGAGCCTGCATAAGATAAAATGGTAAGAAAAATCCGAAAAACGTGAATATTGCCATGTTTGTATGCTTTGAAATAACACCCACGATAAATCCGCTCCATGAAAGAAAGATAGTTACAAGATATGACAGAAATATCGCTTTTTTGTTGAGTCTTGGCTGTGCATGATAAACAATGAAATTTTTAGGTTGTACTCCTTCAATTAAAGGATTGCCACATTTTGCACAGAAATCATAATCATCCTGATTTTCATATTCACATTTAGAACAAATTCGAGTCATTATTATTAAATTATTAAGTAAAAGTATTTAAACTTAATTTACACAAAAAATTAATTAATTTTTAAACATAATTATATATAGCCTAATTATATTAGATTAGTAAAATTCATAGAACTGATGAAGTCATTGAATTATATAAAAAGTACGAGGCGTATTGTGATGGATGTTTATGAAACTGTTAAAAATATAAGGGCTTCCTGCAATAATTATATGGATCCTGATTTGGTTGCTACAATAATTGATGAAAATCACTACATGGGTAGCAATACAATTGATGAAATTACAGGTTATGGCATTTCAGATGAAGACAGCTACGAGGACAAATTCATGAAAATCTTAAAAGAGGAAAATATATTCATCAACTGCGGAATGCTTGCATTCATTCCAATTGTAAATGAATGTGACATATTCTCATTTGTCGATGATACAATCAAAATCACTCCTGAAGAATATGAAAAGAATGCTCATGAAAACGAACTGTATTTTGGAATACTGATTGAAAAAAACACATCCAACTACATCATCGGAACAACGGATTTGTGCGGATGCAAAGTCGAATCCGGCTTTAGAGAAATTGAAAGAAGTGATGACGGATTATACAAAAAATTGGTAGAGATAATTGAAAAGAAAATTATCTCTTGATTAATTTTTGCTTTATGTTTTCCCACATGGCCTGCTCTTCACCACAGCCTGTCATAATAACATAGTCATATTCTGATTCAATTGCCAGTTCATACAGCTTATTGATTCTTTTGGTCATCTCATCATAGCTCAACGGATAAAATTCGGCATCAGGATACTCTTTTTTGATGATATTATAATATTCTTCAGCCTTTTCTATGGATTTTCTTCCGGGAACCACAATGACGTGGCTTGGCTTGAGTGCCTTGATTACTTCAAAGTGATCATCAAATATTTCTTCCTCATCAACGTCCGGAGTAGTGTAAATGAATTCCAAAGGTCCATCAATGAACTGATTCATAAAAAGCGCATTGATTTTGGCCGCATCACCATTATCACCCTGACCTAAGCCTATTAATTTATTTTCATGTTTTACAACTTCAAATCTTCCCGGAGGGATGAATGACATGTCCAGATTATTGAATACGTCCTTAACGGTTGATTCAATGTTTTCTGTTTTTGGAGTGAATGTTGCATAAGCTGTAATTGAAGCAAGAGTATTGTAAATGTTGTGGAAACCGAACGGAGGCACTGTTAAATCAACTTTAAATGAAACATGTTTATTGGTCGGATAGTTGAACAAATCCCCTTCGATTGTCAGCATCCACTTTTCATTTGTGAATTCAACATTAGTTAATTTAACATCGGCTTCAGGACGTTTAAATCCGCATTCACAGGAATATATGCCTCTGTGATTTAAAAAGCGTTTTTCATAAGTCAGTTCCTTTCCACAATTAGGACATTCGATTACGTCCGCATCAAAGAAGTCATGGATATCATCGACTTCAAGACCATAATAATTGATTTTTACATCATCACGTTTTTTATATCCTAAAAATGCCGTTCTTGGATCGTCACAGTTTGTAATGATTACTCCATTATCCATGCCTTTGGATAACAGCTCTTTAGCTTCATAATATTCATTGAAAGGATTTTTAACACCAGCAACCTGAGCATGTTCCGGAGAAATGGTTGTGTAGACCACACCTACAGGATCGACAACTCTCTGAACGGTGTCAGGAATTCCATATTTCTTGTTACGGATACCATATTCAAAAACTCCAATATCTCCCTTCTGCTGAATTAATGCTGAAGCAATTGCATTGATTGTATTACTTTCAAAACTGCTTCTAATTGGAACATCATTTGATAATAATTTGATTAAAAGGGTTGTGGTTGTTGTTTTCCCGTTAGTTCCCGTAAGTATGATGGATCCAATATCCAAATCATGTGATAATTCTGAAATTGCATCTATTCCTGCAATTTTTGTAAAAACTATTCCTGCAAAACTTTTACCACTGCCGGAACCTAACTTTGATATAGGTCCTCCAATTTGAGCTAATAATTTTGCAATACTCACTTTAACACTCATAATTAATACTTATAAAACAAAATATATAATTATTTTGGAAAAATAGTTGAAAATTAAAAAAAATAGTTGTAAACCAACTAATTGGTAGTTGGTTTTTGTAAAGTTGATTGAGGAACTTTGTCGGCAACTTTTGAACCAATTGATTTCATCTTTTCAATCAATTGGTCTTTTTTGCTTCCGCTGATTAAAATGTTTTCTAAAACATCACTTAATGTTTCGGTTGGAATAATTTCAATCATGTCCTCATATTTCTTCTCAATCATGACATCTTTCATGTTTGATTTAGGAATCAGTACCTTTTTCATTCCGGATTCTGCAGCAGCTTCAATTTTAGCTGTGGCACCACCAATAGGCATTACATCTCCACGAACATTTAGTGAACCTGTTAAAGCCACTGTTTGGTCTATCGGAATTTCCTCAACAGCAGATATCACTGCAGTAGCTATGCTTACACTGGCTGAGTCACCTTCAACCCCATCATAGGTTTGGATGAACTGAACGTGAATATCATAATCAGAAAGGTTCTTGTTAGTGTATTTTTTAATAAGTGCACTTACGTTTTGAACTGATTCTGAAGCGATTTCACCTAATTTACCGGTAGCAATGATTTGTCCACCGTTCTTGGATTGTGAAGGTGCTGCTTCAGCAGCGATTGGGGAAACGATACCGCTTCTGTCACCGATAACGGCAAGTCCATTTACCAATCCGACTCTTCCTCCTTCGGCAGATACCATACTGTAATCTTTTCTTTGGATAATTGACCTGTCAGCTATTTGCTGTTCCAGGGTTCTGGCGAATCTTCTTGCCTCAACGACATGTTCCGCTGTTACGATATCTTCGCCTTTTTCGATAGCTACATCACCTGCAGATCTGACCAGACCACCCAAATCCCTTAATCTTAAGGTCAGTGCATTCTGTTTACCTGATCTGCGTTTGGCTTCCATGATGATTTCATCCAATGCATCCGGAGCGAAATGAGGAATTCTGCCGTCATTTTTAACTTCCTGAGCAACGAACTGGACTAATTTCTGCCTGTTTTCAGTTGTATCATCCATATAATCTTTCATGAATACTTCGTAACCGTAACCTCTGATACGTGATCTCATTGCAATGTGCATGCCTTCCAAAACCTGAAGGTTTCCTGATGCTACAAGAACAAAGTCACATGGTACTGCCTGTGATCTTACCATTGCACCACTTGAGTTTTCGCTTTGTCCTGTAATGGCATATTGCTTTTCCTGCATTGCGGATAAAAGTTCCTGTTGGGTTTTCATTGACATTGTACCTATTTCGTCAATGTAGAGTACTCCACGGTTAGCCTTGTGAATCATACCTGCTTCTACACGTTCATGTGCCGGAGTTCCTAATCCTCCAGATTGGTATGGGTCGTGACGTACATCTCCAAGTAATGCTCCTGCGTGTGCACCTGTTGCATCCATGAATGGTGCGAATCTTTTCTCTTCATTGTTTACCAACAATTTTGGAGCCATCACATTATTTTTTGGTTTGATTTGAATGGAAATAAGTAATATTAATGCAGCCGCAATAATGGATTCGAGAATTCTTCCATAGAAAAATCCAATGACCAGTATTCCACCAATAGCTAATGTAGTTAAAAGAGTTTTACGTTCCTCATGGCCTCTAGCAGAACCTTTAGTAGCTTTAACAATTTTTTTACCTTCGCCTGCAGGGACAGTTCTTATTAAAGGATGATTGTTATCTTCAACATTCGGATAAATCAATACATCTTGAAGAGTTTCATGAGGCAATATCTGAGCCATTCCTTTTGCAAGCATTGATTTTCCCACACCAGGATCACCAATTAACAGAACATTTCTTCTCTGTTTTGCTGCTTTTTTAATTGTTTCTATTGACTCTTCATGACCTATAACCTGATCAATCAATAAAGGAGGAACCTCAATGTCTTTAGAACTTTTGATATTATCATAATCTAACATAGGTTTAGTTTCTTCACCTTCATCCTTTTGTGAAATTTCCGGTTCTAAAACAACCTCTTTAGAAGAATCATCAATTGGTTCTTGTTCATCTAATTTCATTAAAAAACCTCTCTATCATATTTTAAAATTCAACAATTTATAAATTCATTTTCCTACTACTAAATATATTGATTTTATTATATATAAAAAGTTTTCTAATTTAGTAAACTAAAGTAAGAAAAATAAAAAAAGGGATAAATGAATATGATTCATATCCATTTACGCTGAAGTGACGGTAACTTTATTAGCTATATAACTTCCATTATAACCTGAAGTGATTATATATTCTCCGGCCTGCAAATTGATATTTAAATGAGCGAAACCTGCACTATCAGTAGTCCTGTTATAAAACACTCCATTAATATTGAAAATAATGGATTCTCCGGAGAAAGGATTGCCCTGACCATCCAGTAATTTCACGTCAAACCTGTTGGAAGTTCCATATGTCTTAGTCAAATCTTCAGCATAGAGAACCGGTTTAACGGTTATGCTGTTTGAAACCTTACATCCTTTATAATCTGCAGTGATAATGTAACTGCCAGAATCCAGATTCAAGTTAAGCTTTGCATAGCCTGATGCATTGCTTTGGCGTTTATAAAATACACCATTAATGTTGAATTCCACAGTTTCATTGGCACCAGCAGCACTTCCGTCATCATTCAATAATTTGACGATATAATGGGTGGCATTCCTATAATACTTTACAATATCCCTATTCTCAACGATTTTGGAAATAACACAAACCACATTGGAGGTTTCTTCGCCATTTTCAAGATTGGTTGATGTGATAGTGTAGTTTCCACTGTTCAAGTTAATATTTAGCTTAGCAGTACCGTTATTTGTGGTATTTCTGTAGTAGAATACTCCGTTAATGTTAAATTTAATCTGCTTATTCGCTAAAGGACTGCCGTCACCGGCTGTGAAATTTGCATAAAATTGGGTTGCATTCCTATAGATTTTCGTGATATCACCTGCACTTATAGTGGACAGAACGATAATCTTTGACTTGACGGAGATGTTTTGTGATGATACATCAACATCATAAACTCCAGCATCCAGGTTAATTGCAATAGATGCTGTTCCATTATCATTGGTACTTCTTTTATATTCATTTCCGTTTATTGAAATGATTACTTCCTTTCCACTGACAGGATTGGAGCTATTGTCTGCAAGATATGCGTAAAATCGAGTACCGTTTTTATAATACAATTCAACTTCAGGCGCTGTTAATGCATATTTGATATCATCATCGCTTTTATTGACATCGGAACTTTCATTGCCTACTTTAAACAGTACATATTCCTGATTAAAAATATATTTGTTTGTGGAAATCTTATCCTTGGCATTTAGACTTACATTGTATTGCCCTTCAGCCAAACCGCTTAGATGAATATTTGAATTCCCATTACTTGCAACCCCAATTTCATTTCCAGACATCACAACAGGAATATTGAACTGCATGAAGTTTGTACCTACATCAAGTTGAATATCAATATTAGCACCATTACCTGAAACTTGAGCTTTTAAAGTGTCGTTTACTTCAAAAGTACAGTCGCTTATAGTAGGAACGGATCCTTCAATGTAGATATGTCTTCCCTGTGCTGCAGTGTTTGAAATAAAAGAGCAGTTATTAACTACAGCATCACCTCTTGATTCAATGTATAATGCTCCTCCATTGGCCTTTGCACTGCAATTAACAAATAATGAGTTTTTAATAGTTAAGTATCCTCCTTTTTCAACATAAACTGCTCCTCCGTCACCAGTTCCTATTTTCTTACCGTCAGTATTCCAGATTACGCCTCCGACTGATACGCATTTATTGAAAATACAATTATCAATTAAAACGCTACTTTCCTTGTCGACATCCACACAGGCAGCATAATCTACAGCCCTGGAATTAGTGAAATTGGAATTGTAAATATTCACGCTACCCTTTTTGGTATGGATTATTCCGGATTTGGCAGAACAATTGATGAACTGACAGTTATAGATATTTGCAGTTGCTTCTTTAATATTAAAACAGTTTCCTTCTTTTGAAGAGCCTTTAATGAAAATACTATCGTAAACATTTAAAACGGAACCCTTTTCCCCATAAAATGATCCGCCTTTTTTGGCAGTGTTTGAGAAAAACGTTGAGTTGTAAACATCACAGGTGCCTGAATTGTGTATTGCTCCGCCTTCAGTTCCCCATCCTGTATTTTCAGCAAAATAACAACCGTTTACAATTAAATTTCCATTGTTTACAATGCCTCCAGTACCGTATCGCCAGTATCCGCATTGAAAAATGTCATGTTGACTAACTTAACTGTGCTTCCATAAGTTGTTGAAAAAAAGCCGTTTTGATTTTGCCCATCCAATATAGCTTCACTGTCGCCATAGCCTTTTAAAGTCAGACTTTTATAGATGGACTGCATTGAATTCCAAGTATAGTTTCCGCCCAAAAAGACAATCGTATCTCCATTATTAGCAGTAGAATAAGCATTATACCAATTCGTTGGACTGTCAGCACTTTCTCCAGAACCAGTTCCATCCGGACTGATAAATATTTCACCTGATGCACTGATTACATCACCCGTATTACCATTCCCCATTATAACATCAACATTATTGAAATCATCGCTTGCACAAACGCAAGACAATGAAATTAATATACCTGCAATAACTAATGTAAATAATAGGGCTTTAACCTTATTATTTAAAAAAATCATTTTATCTTATCTCCCCTAATCAGAAATTAGGAATGTGAACAAAAATTTTTGTATGCCTAAATTCACATTAAATATACTTTGAAAATATAATTATATAAATATTTATATAGATATTAATAAACTGAAGTTAAAAAAAAATTAAAGTGATTTCATATGGCAAAATGTTTAATGGTTCAGGGCACATCATCAAATGCCGGGAAAAGTATGCTTGTGGCGGCTTTATGCAGAATTTATAAAAACAGAGGATACAACGTGGCTCCTTTCAAATCCCAGAATATGTCTTTAAACTCATATACGACATTTGAGAACGGAGAAATAGGAATTGCACAGATGTTACAGGCAGAAGCAGCAATGATTGAGCCAAGCATCCATATGAATCCAGTTTTGTTAAAACCAAAGGGAAATTTCACGTCAAATGTCATTATCCAGGGAAAATCCGTTGGAGACATGAACTTCTATGATTATCAGCATAAATACCACGACACTGCATTTGATGCCATTAAAGAAAGCTTTAATATATTATCCGAGCAAAACGACATAATCTTTATTGAAGGCGCCGGCTCTCCCGCTGAAATCAATATGCGTGAGCAGGACATTGCAAATATGGAAATTGCCCATCTGGCCGATGCCAACGTGATATTAATAGCCGATATTGAAATGGGCGGAGTGTTTGCGGCTATTGCCGGAACTTACGTTTTACTGGATGATTATGACCGATCTCGTCTCAAGGCAACAGTCATAAATAAGTTCAGAGGAAATTTAGATATCCTAAAGCCAGGTCTTGACAGGATTGAAGAGATAACAGGAGAGCCAGTATTAGGAGTGCTCCCATATGATGAAACATTGAAGTTGCCTGAAGAGGACTCAGCATCACTTACAACACATGTCTTTGCAGAAGACAGAGACATTACAATCGGAGTCATCAGACTTCCCAAAATAGCTAATTTTACCGATATCGATCCATTTGAATACGAAGATGATGTGGCGTTAAAGATGATTGGTGTCAATGACGAAATCGGAGATGTTGATGCTATTCTGATTCCAGGAACCCGTAACTCAACAGAAGACGCATTTGCGCTTCACGAAAGCGGACTTGCCCAAAAGATTGTTGAAAAATCAGAAGAAATTCCGATTGTCGGAATATGCGGAGGATTGCAGATTCTTGGAAACATAATTCATGACGAAGACAAACGTGAATCCGAGCACGGTACAATCAAAGGTTTAGGTCTGCTTGACATTGAATCCAGCTTTTCAAGGCAAGGCAAAATTGTAACCCAATCCGTTGCAACGATTCCAGATAATTTAGATGGTATTGCAGGAGAAATATTTAAAAACATTGCCGGCGAAGAAGTTACCGGCTATGAAATCCATGAAGGTACAACCGAGCTTAAATCATGCAATGCACTTTTAAATATCAAAAAAGGACAGGGAAACAATGAAGACGGCAAAATTGACGGTGCATCACAGGATAATATTTTTGCAACATACTTCCATGGAATATTCCATAACTATAACTTCAGAAGAGAGTTTTTAAACCATATTCGTGCTAAAAAAGGTCTTGAAGCCAAAACTGGCGAAGATCCATACGAAACTCAGAAAGATTACTCTTTGAACAGGCTTGCAGAAATAGTTGAAGAAAATCTGGATATGGAAACTATTGATAAATTGATTTTTTCAGACTAATATTAATATATTAGAAAAATACATAAATAATACTATAACTTAATGGAGATTTAAATTATGATTGTTAATGTAAAAGCTACAAATAAAAACAATGGCGAAGTAATTTCATACAAATTAGAAGGCGACGGCGATGCCGGATTCTTATATGACGGCACCCACATGCAAGAAGTCACTGATAACAAAATCAGAGAAGTCAACAACAACTTAATTTTACTAGGCTCACCACTATACACCATCAAATCCGGTGAAAGTGCTGAAATCGAAGCAATGACTTTTGACATTGAAATTAACGCTGAATAGACTTATTCAGCTCTTTTTTACTCTTTTTTTATTAACTAAAAATTATAAATATCTCACCATATCATCAATATCAATATTTCTTGAATGTAAAGGACTAGGCTTTGAATTTTCAGAAGGATAGCCTATAGGAAGCAATGCGACTGAAACCATATTTTCAGGCAAATCAAACAATTTTTCCAATTCATGTTTGTCATATCCTCTTACCCAAACGGATCCGATTCCCAAATCCCACGCTTCAAGCATCATCTGTGTCGTTGCGATTGTCGCATCATCAGCGCCGTAGTCATGTCCGTCACGTGCATTGCCGGAGACATTCTCATCATAACAAATCATCAAAACGATTGGTGCATTGAATGAATATGGCGTGAAAGACCTGATTTTTTCAAGAGCTTCCTTGCTTTTGATTACAAAAACTCGTTGCGGTTGGGAATTATTTGCAGTCGGTCCAATTTGGCCTGCCCTTAAAATCTTATCCAATTTCTCATCTTCAATTTCTTTATCCGAGTATTTTCTAACTGAATATCGCTCACCAGCTAGCTGTAAAAAATCCTGCATAATTTCACCTAATGTTTTTTTGAATTCAAAAAATCCTATCTTCAAGCAATTCTCCATTGTTTATGGCCTTTGCTGAGACGAATGCATCATACATTCCATATATCCATACTAGAATAGCCAATACTATTCCAATAAGCAATAAAGCCAATATCCATGACACAATATATGCAATAATGAGAGTGAGTCCTTTTTGGTTCTGATTATTATACAGTTGACCCAAACCGGGGAAAATAAATGAGAGAATCAAAGCCACAACAGGATTTTTCCCAGCCACATTAGCACCGCAATGTGCACAGACCTTAGCTCTTGCATCGATTTTGTTTCCACAATTAGCACATATTTTAATGTTTTTATTGATTTTATATCCGCAAACAGAACAATAGTCCTCATTGACTGTTTTTTGCCTGCAATTAGGACATATCTTTATTCCCGTGGATTTTCCACAATCAGGACAGAATGCCTCATCACTTAACTCAGTCCCACAATAACTGCATTTCATTACATTATCATTTTTGTTTTCATCACTCAATTGAGATCCACAGTTTTTACAGAACTTAGCAAAAATTTCCTGTTCAGCTCCACATTCAGGACATATCTTTTTTGTCATTTTTAACCATCTCTAACTGATTAATTTGTTTTAATAATTTTTTCATGTTCTATTCGTAATCTTTACAGAAACTTCCATGGGATACAAAATGTCCCCGGCTACAAAGATAATCCACACCACACATGTCATCACTATAATCAGCACTTATTCCTCCGCCACTATCTATAATTTCCTCATAGTAATATCTGCAACTTGAACTGCAATATCCTCCACCATATTGTCGTATATATTCTTCTTCCCATTTTCTGCGTTCTGCCAGCTGTCTTTCACGTTCCTCTGCCTTTCTTTTACGTTCTTCTTCCAGTCTTATACGTTGTTCTTCTTTCTGTTTACGGTCAATTAAAATTTTTTTATAATAATTGTTTTCAGCAAATTCCCATTTTAGTCTCTCTCTGTATTCAAACTGAGATTCCCCGATTGCAGGATTTAAAGAGTCTAAATAATAATAAGAAGATTTTGGAGTCCATTTCAAGGCCCTTTTATAAAATTTAGGTTCAACATATTTATTTTCACTTTGAAGACAAGTGACTCTATTTTTATCAGCAAACAAAGTCGATCCGCATTTTGTACAGGAGCATTCATCCGACTTTATTATATTAATACAATTTATACAATAATTAGGGCAAACAACTTTCCATCTTGAACCTATTTCGCATAAATACTTATCTACTTTGGATTTTATGCTTTCCAAGCTATTTGAGTACCCTTCACTATACAAATTAAAGATTTCAAAATTCATATTGGGACGCTGGTATAATGATGTATTGCGCAATGAATAGGGCAATCTTTCCTTGAGAAGATGCTTTTCAAAAAGACTGTCCGAGTATTTATAGTCGTATACATTGGATGTCCAAAGCTTTTCTCCGCATGAGGTGCAGAATCTGTTTGTATATGAATTTGATGTTTTGCATTCAGGGCAGTTTATATCACCAAATTCATATCCGCATTCACATTTTTCCTGGCCTTTCATAACTGACCTTCCGCAGTTAAGACAATATGCTTCAGGATTATTGTTCATAAGCTTAATCTGATTTTCATCAATCGGCAATTCTTTACCGCAAAAAATACAGAATTTATGTATGTCATTTAGCTTATGGCAACTTGGACATCTTATTTTATCTTCCATAATATCACATAACGCTTTAAATACGAAATTTTACTATATTTTCCTCAAGAAATATACACATGTTAAATATATATTTTACACAATACATTTTATAAGTTTAGTTTATAATGAAAAATATTTATAATTTTTGGGCATTTTACAGAGATTATCACTTTTAAATGTTTTCTACAAATTATAATTATCACAATATCCATTTTTGAACAAATACATTATATTTCATCATCCAATAAAAAATCTATGATATTCTTATGTTTGATTCCATCCTGAGACATATCAAATTCATCAGTTGATATGACGTATTTTGGATAATTATCCTTAACAAGAAGCAATGGCCGGAATTCTCTTTCAACAGTGTCTTCATAAGATAATTCTCTGGTTACCTGAACATAGATTTTTTCACCCATCTTTTTACAGACAAAATCAATCTCATACTTTCCAATACAACCTATAGTTACTTCATAACCCCTTCTCAAAAGTTCAAAATATACAATATTTTCAATTATTCTACTATTATTAACTTGATTTCGCCCAATACGTACCTGGTTAAATCCCTGATCAACACAATAATATTTTTCATTTATGGATAGTATTTTTTTACCTTCCAAATCTTCTCTTTGTACTTTATACAACAAACATGCATTTGTAAGATAATCCAAGTAATTATAGATTGTTTTTGGTGAAACTTGGATTTTTTCTTTTGTGTTGAGGTAATCTGAAATGCTTTTTGAAGAAACAATTTTTCCAGTGTTATCTAAAATGAAATCAACTATTCTTGTAAGCAAGCTTGCATCCCGGATGTTATACCTCTCAATTATGTCTTTTAGGAATATTGAGTTGAAAATATCGTTTAAATATTCAATTTTATCAGTTTCATTTTCCAGAGAAAGTAAAAACGGGAATCCTCCATACGTCAAATAATCAGTGAATGCTTTTTTATTTGGGGAAACTTTTTTATAATCCAAATATTCTTTAAATGAAAAGGGATACATTTTAATTTCCATATATCTGCCTGCCAGATGAGTGGCCAATTCACCGGACAATAGTTTTGAATTGGAACCAGTCAAATAAATATCACAGTCATAGTCTATTCGGAAGCTATTTATTGATTTTTCCCACTCATCAACATTTTGAATTTCATCAAAAAACATGTAAATCCTGCCGTTAATGTCCTTTGTTAAATCACTGACAAGCAAATCCAATTCACGGGGATTTGAAACATTACGATATTTTGCACTTTCAAAATTGATAAGAAGAATATTTTCTTTACTGATCCCTCTTTTAAGTAATTCATCAATGATTAAACTAAACATATACGATTTACCACATCGCCTCACACCAACAATAATCTTAATGATGTCTTTATCAATTAATGAAGAAATCCTATTCAGATATAAATCTCTCTTTACCATGATTAAATATATAAAATTATTAACATATAAGTTTATGTTTTTTGAAAAATAAAAATTATAAACTTATAAAACTATTAATTTAATAATTTAAAAATTAAAGTAATATATAATTATAAATTATTAAAAATTTAAATCATCATATTATATGTTAACAATTTATTGTATGTCAATGAAACTTGATTCCCAAATATCTTTTACAACATCACTGTCATTAACTTCATCAATCAATAATTGAGAATCAGAATTTTACAATTTATGATTCTTTTTGACCAGTTTCATGTTACTGTTTGCATATTAATATCGGAATTATTCAATACTTATGGCAATATTTATTTTTTAACTAATTTATTGAGAATGCAATTGCAAAAATTGAATATGACAACCTAAGCAAATGCAATAAACTATCAAAGGGCTGTGAATTTATCACTTCATTTACTTGAAGTTGAAGTTTTTTCTTCATTTTTTTATAGTACTTCATTTGTTTGAAGTAATATTTTTAACTATATCTAAATGAAGTACTTCAAATTGTTAAAGTATATAATTTATAAAATACATAAAAAATAGCAGGTGTTTAAAATGAGCATTGTACCTTTACATATTCCAATAAATGAAATTGACAAATATTTTTACAACAGAAAAGAAGACATTAAAAAAATAGAATACTACTTAAATTCCTTAGAACTTGGAATTTCACAATCATTACTTATTAAAGGAGTAAGAGGAGTGGGAAAAACATTTTTACTTCAAAAAATAAAACAAGACTCGAAAGAAAATTTCATAGTCTCTTATCTTGATGTTTCAAGAATCGTCAACAAGGACGATGCTGGATTAAAAGCACAAACAGTTTTATTGGAACTATTGGATGAAATGAACAATTCAATTTATGAAAGATTAAATGACAATAACAAAATAACTTTTCTATTGAAAAATTTAATTGACAAATTAAAACTTAAAGATTACAGTTTTTCAAAAGGGACAACAATATCAGAAATACCAATACCTGAAACAGAAGACAACTATAAAAAAATAAGCAAATTTGTAATGGAATATCCGCAAAAAGTTGTAGAAAACCTTGAGGGAATTGATGGATTCATAATAATCCTTGATGAATTTCAAATGCTTAAGAAATTAAGGAAACCTGAAGATTTCTTCTGGATGCTGAGAAGCTACAGTCAATTTCAATCAAATGTAAGCTATGTGATGACAGGTTCAATTTCTCAAACATCAGATATGATTGAAATGTTAAACGGAGCTACAGGTGCATTTGGAGGAAGGATGATACAAATAAATATAAATCCTTTCACAAAACAGGAAACCCAATCTTATTTTGAAGAAAGATTTCCTGAAATAAAATTCACAAAAGAAGGATTCAATCGCTTTTACGAATACACAAAAGGAATACCTATGTACATAAATAGTTTTTATAATGCATTATCCTCTCATGAAACATATGATGAAGACTTAATAGATTACATCTTCCTCAACAATATGGATCAAATTCTTGTAATGTGGATTAGAGTATGGGGTACCTTAAATAATTACGAAAAAAATATAATCTGTACCATGTTAAATCAGAAAAACATTACTTGGTCTGAGTTGGAAAAGAATTTGAGCATGTCACCAGCGACCTTAAATAAATATATTAAAACATTACAGGATAAAGGAATAATAAACTATTTTGATGGGAAATATGCTCTTGAAGACTTAATGCTTGAAACCTGGTTGAATCATGAAAAGGAACGTACCGGAGTTTATCCTTATTGAATATTTGCTTAAAATAATGTAATGGATATTTTCAGAGTTATCATAGACAATAATCCCACAATCCGACTAAATCAAACATGAAAATAATGCAAAAACTATGATTTAAATTACTCTGAACTGTAAAAAAAATTGACGTTAGTGTTGAAGTTAAAATAGTTGGTTTAAGTAACATAATTTAATTAAGTAAAAAAAGAAAAAATATAATATAGTTTAAAATGAATATTTCCCCAGGAATTATTCAAAACAAATTTGAAGAGGTAAAACAATGGATAATATAGTGTTTAAAGATTGTGAGTATCGTTTCACTGAAAACAATGAATTATACTGTAAGAACAAAACAGGTACCGATATAAACTGCGATAACTGCAAAGAAAACATTCACTTGAACTGTGACAACTTCAGTCCGAAAAAAGATTATTGCCTGAAATTTTTCAAGGGAAATATAAGTGAAGTAACTGAATGCCAGGAAAAAACAGTGTTCAGTGATAAAGCATTGTCCCAAAAGTGGAGTAATTAGTTATAACTAATCTCGTTTAAATGCTTGTTTCTCAGAAATAATCATTTACTTGATTTTGGGAGGGAATTTTTATGATAAAATTTAAATATTTTTCTAAAAAATCGATAATTTTAATATTATGTCTGGTGATATTGTGCAGTATGCAGGCATGTGCAGCCTGTACGGCCGTATATGTAGGTTCGGATACTAGTGATGACGGTTCAGTAATTGTTGCAAGATCAAATGACTATCCTGCCGTTTGGGCAAATCATATTGAGGTGACTCCTGCTGTAGAAAATCAGCCGGGCCGAGTCATGCCTGTAAATGAGTATGGATCTGTAAAAACGGAAATCCCGGCAAATACTTACAAATACACTTCAACACCATATATGGACAGTACGGTAGCGGCTACGGGTTATTCTCATGATGCGGCTGCTGCTGCTAATGAAAAAGGAGTAGCCATGACCATGTCTGTTACAGCATATGCAAACAGTGCCGCTTTGAGAGCAGATCCGTTAAAATCTGGTGGAATCTGTGAAGATGCTGCGGTAGACCTTGTGATTTGTCAGAGCGGAACTGCAAGGGAAGGTGTTAATGTTCTTTGTGGAATCATTGACAGGTATGGAAGCAGTGAAACCAATATTGCTTTTATTGTCGACCAGAATGAAGCATGGTATATAGAGATGTATACCGGACATCAGTATGCTGCGGTGAAATTGCCAAGGGACAAAGTGGCAGTTTTCGGTAATGAATTTTCTTTAGAGTACATATCCGACTATGAAGACCATATTATATCTAAAGGATTATTTAGTCTTGCAGAACAAAGGGGTTTTGCTGTACATGGTAAGAATAATGAAATTAATCTCTTTCATACATATTCCGGAAATCAGAAGACTACAGATTATTCCCACAGGAGAACCTGGATTGGACACCACATTTTAGCTCCTTCAAAATTCAGTGCCAAATATAATCATAATGCCATGTATCCCCTATGTTTCACACCAGATAAGAAGGTTTCACTGCAGGATGTCTCTCAGCTTATGCGCAATAGATTTGAAGGAACAACATATTCTCCTGATGAGACAGGTAAAACTGGTATTAGGGTGATTGGAACTGATACTGCACTAAGCGCTCATATTATACAAGTGTTTTCAAATCTTCCTGCAGAAATGTCATGTGTCAGCTGGGTCAGCAGCGGTCCGCAGGTCTATGGGGTCTTTGTACCTGTATCCAATGATTGTATATATGTTGGTGGGGCTTATGGAGCTAATCAGCCTGCAAGTCAAAAAAATGTCTTTAATATAAATTATCCATATTATCTCTTTAAGGATATCTGCTCTCGCTGTGTAGGACCAAACAACTACAAAACTTATGGCGAGCCTGTCAAAGATTTCTGGTATAAAGCAGAAAGCAATATGTTCATTTCAATGAGCAGAGTACTCGCAGCAGCAGCAAAAATGAGTGATAAGAACAGCAGGGCAAATTATATCACATCATACTGTAATGATATGATGGGTAAAGCATTTGAAACAGGAAAAGAAATACGCCAAATTATTCAAAATGGAGTACCTCCAAGGAGTTTGAATCTTGATGCATCAAAATTCAGTGTTATTCCTACTGTACCCGGAGACCACTCTACCGAAATTATCATTAAGACAACAGATCTTGTTAAAGTGTATAGAAACGGAACACAATTCTATGCAACTATCATGGACGGTGAAGGAAAATATGTGCCTAGAGGAGCTGTAGTTACTTTCAAGATTTGTGGTGTATTTTATAATCGTGTAGTTGGTGAAAACGGTTTGGTTAAACTAAATATTAACCTTAATCCACGTAATTATAATATAGGAACTTATTATGGTGGGGCAGGTGCCATAAATGCAATTGATGTATTGCCCACATTGATATCCGAAAACCTGGTAAAATATTATATGAACGACTCCCAGTTCTTTATCAAATTGTTTGACGAACAGGAACATCCCGTTGCAGGTAAAACTATTAGAATGAACATCAACGGAGTATTTTATGACCGTACAACTAATCAGGATGGTATAGCTAAGCTGAATATCAGATTAAATCCCGGCACATATATACTGACTGCAACCGACCCGAATACAGGATTAATGGCGTCATACACCATTACAGTATTGCCTATTTTAACGGCAAATGATATGAAAATGACCTATTTAGATGGAAGCCAGTTTAAAGCAAAAGTGGTTGATGGTCAGGGAAACCCAAAGGAAAATGTAAGTGTAAGATTCAACATCAATGGAGTATTCTATACCAGAACTACAGATGCATCTGGAGTTGCCCGTTTGAACATTAATTTGATACCTGGTGAGTACATCATTACTTCAGAGTATGAAACCGCTAGAGTTTCAAACATGATAACTGTAATGGCAAAGGATTGATTTGAACCTCTCCGGCTGCATAAGCCGGAGAATTCTTACACAAAATGTTAAAATAATCTCTGTTGACTGTCAATATAGCTAGGTTCCCTAACCTCTTTTACAACATCATCATCTTTAACTTCACCAATCAACAAATAAGAATTTGGATTGTGCAATTTCTGATTCCTTTTGACCAGCTTGTATATGCAAGGGTTCAGAATATATTGACATTAACAATATAGTTCACGACACTAAAAATTATAAAAGTTCATAGGAACTTCCAGAGCCAATTTTCCCAATAACTTTCATTATCAATTACTTGTTTAAATTCATTTTCAAAGATAAATTTTAGTTGTTCGATGCTTGTTATAAATTTT
>NZ_JAZUMY010000024.1:0-9879 GCF_045603845.1 Methanobrevibacter sp. | reverse complement strand
TACTTTTAAATACCATGTTTTAAATATATAATATTAGTAAACTATGTTGTGATTTGAATGATTAAAAGAAATTTCTATTTGAATATGTTGCGAAAATATCGCAATACTGATGAAATCAAAGTTATTTGTGGAATAAGACGTTGTGGTAAAACTGTTCTTTTAAAACAATTAATTGATGAATTAATTAAAGATGGAATTCCTCAAGAGAACATTATCTATATATCTTTTGAATCTTCAAAATATAGACGTATTAAAAATGATATTCAATTGGATGAAATAATTCTTGAAAAAACAAGTAAGATAAATGGAAAAATTTATTTGTTATTTGATGAAATTCAGCAAGTAAAAGATTGGGAAAAATCAATTAATTCATATCGTGTTGATTTTGATAGTGATATTTATATAACTGGATCTAATTCTACTCTACTCTCTGGGGAACTTGCTACTTTACTTTCTGGAAGATATATTACCTTGAATATTTATCCTTTTTCATTTAATGAATTATTAGATTTTTATAAAAATGAGGGTATTTCTGAAAAAGAATTATTCAATGAATATTTAAGTTATGGTGGTTTTCCAGGTCTTTTAAGCTATGATAATGATGGAAAAATTAATCTGTTACATGATTTGTACAGTACAATAATTCTTAATGATATTCTGTACAGGTCTAATATTAAAGATTTAGATTTGTTGAAAAGATTGTTGGAGTTCATGATTTCAAATATTGGTCAAACATTTTCTGCTACATCCATTTCGAAATATATTAAAAATGAGCGTAAAACTACTCCTGCTACTATAATTAATTTTTTAGAGTATATTGTTAATGCTTTCATATTATATCAGGTAAAACGTGAAGATATCAAACTTAAGAAAAAATTATTAATATCTGATAAATATTATGTAGTTGATCCTGGTTTTTACTACTTATTCAATGACGAATCACAACGTGATTGGGGACAATTATTAGAAAATGTAGTTTTTCTTGAATTAATTAGAAGAGGATATTCAGTCAATATTGGTAAAGTCAATGATTTGGAAATTGATTTTGTTTGCTATAAATCAAATAAGAAGAAATATATTCAAGTTAGTGAATCTGTCAAAGATCCATTAACTCGTGAACGTGAATTCAAACCTTTTACTTTGATTAAAGATAATTATCCTAAATACTTAATTACTAATGATGATGAAAATTATTCAAATGAGGGAATTGTTCATTTAAATATTATAGACTTTTTAAAATTAGATAATGATTTTTAATGCTTTTTAAACGTTATTAAAATTAATATCAAACCTAAAAGGTATAAAAACCAAATCATAATATCAGTCGGGCCTGTTTCAATCCATATTAATGTATGCGTTAATATTATTGAATAAATACTAATTCCCACTCTATTTTTAGCGATTGAATGGATAATCTTTAGAAATGCTCCCATAAATAGCATTTGGATTGTAAGGCCGATGTATCCAAAGTCAAGCAGAACAGGTCCGAACATTGTTGAAGTCAGACATACGTCATAGTGAAGAACATAATTACCTATAAACGATCTTGGACTTCCTGATGAGAAAATCATTGATAATATGTGGCCGTTTGTAGTTCCTGCAAGCGGAATTATTTTTTCTAATACTTCCTGTGTAAATGCCGCTCTGTAAAATACCAATTCAACGGGATTCAGGGTCCAGGTTTGTGTTGCAATGGACTGTGATGCAATATATCCCACTGCAAGGCCTCCGAGTGCAATTATTATAACGAATAGAATTCCAATTTTTTGAGAAATTTTTCCAATATAATACATTGTGATGAATACGCTGACCAGAATTCCAACCACTGATGTTCTGTATCCGTTAAGTCCGAAAACAAGTGCTCCAAGCAAAACTAAAAGCAAATACTTGCGATTATAGTATTTGGCAATTAATATATTAATTAAAATCAAGAATAACGGATATGCAATTCTCCATAAATTAGTTGTCGCATTTGCTTTTAGAACGCTATCAAATAAAGGTATTCCTCCAAGCAATACCATGTTGAGGCTTTGTAAAACTAATGCCAATATGATAAATATTATCAAAATCTTTTCGGATATAAAGTTTATTTCAGCGGTTTTTTCTATTGTAACTTTTTTCGAAACAATAAATGATGCTACTGTAAACAATACTGCCGCAAAGATAATCGTTAAGATGGTTTGTGCATTCAGGGGGTCTTCAAATCTGTAATTGAATGATCCGATATAGCCCATAACCAGAAAGATTAAAATTGCTACTGGCACAATGTATGGATGAAAAAAGTCTATTTTTCTCTTGCTGAAATACATAGGTTTCCTCCGAAGTTAGGCATTGCAGCTACATGTGTGTGCACATAACTTGCCAATGTATTTTTTTCCATAAATCCGTCTTGGAAGTCGTATGATCCTTTTCCACGGGTTATCTTAAATGCAAAGTCATGCTTTGGCTTGTCAACTATTACTTTTGAGTAGTGGAATTCATGTCCGTGGAATACTTCTCCTTTTTTGGATATGATATTGTCCTTCTGGACTTCAGCAACAGTATATTTCAGTGCTTGTACACGATCTGTTAGAATTGACTTGTAGGGATATACATTTACTACTGCATCTTCATGAATTGATTTCATAAGATACATTAAACCACCACATTCGGCAAAGATAGGACGGTCATCCAGGTGGAAGTCCTTGATATCTTTAAGCATGCTTTCATTATTTGATAGCTCTTTTGAAAATAGCTCAGGATATCCTCCACCGATATATAATCCGCCAATGTCGGGAAGGTTTTCATCGCTTAATGGTGAAAAATATTCTATTTTAGCACCATTTGCTTCCAAGGATTCTATATTTTCCTTATAATAAAAATTAAAGACTTCATCATAGGCAACACCAATCTTAACATTTTGCCTGTTTAAATTATTCCAAATCGGTTCCAGATCAGAGTTAATTTTAGGTGCTGTTTTAGCAATTTCAACCAATCTGTCCAAATCAATTGAATTTTTGATTGTTTCGCACCATATATCAATAAATTTCAGGGAGTTTTCTCTCTCACGTGCAGGAACGAGACCTAAATGTCTTTGCTCTATTGAAATATTGTCGTCACGTATTATGCCGCCTATAACTTCTGTACCGGTAATTTCTTCTATGGAACGTTTTGTTTTTTCATAATGCGCTTTATTTTTTACTTTATTGAGAATTACTCCGGCAATGTTAATTTCGGGGTCAAGACTTTTAAATCCTAAAACCAGTGCCGCAGCACTTTTAACAAGACTTCTTGAGTTGATTATTAGAATAACCGGCGCTTTAAGGGATTTTGCAATTGAAGCGGTACTTCCAATATCATTGATTGAGTCAATCCCTTCATATAATCCTCTGACGCCTTCAATAACTGCAATATCTTTATCCGCCATTGCTTTGTTGTAGGAATCTCTAACCTGACCGTCATGCATAAAAAACGAATCCAGATTTCTGGAAGTATTTCCAGTAGCTAGGGTATGATATGACGGGTCTATATAATCTGGACCTACTTTAAACGGCTGTACATTATATTTCTCGGATAAAGCTTTCATTATTCCAGTTGCAATTGTGGTCTTTCCAACTGCACTGCCTGTTCCTGCTAAAATTACTCTCATGAATAATAATTTATTTTGATAATATATTATCTTTGTGTAGAAAATTTCTTTTTAAATCATTTTATATAATATTAAATCCAAAAATTAAATCATAATATATTGGTGGTCAAATGAGAATACTATTAATTCATTCTGATTATTTAAATTATAATGTTAAAAAGAAAACACCAGTAGCCGAAGAAATCGAAGAAGCCAAACATAACGGCTCTTTTGATGATTCTTTAGTTGTATTTACTGCTGTTGAAAAAGAAGACGAAGATAATCCACAAGGAATTGTTAAAAACTTGGTTAAAGAAGTTTTAAAAACTAATGATCAGGTTAAAGCAGAAAATATTGTTTTATACCCATACGCGCATTTATCTTCTTCATTAAGCTCACCAAAAATTGCTGTTGAGATTTTAAAAGATGCAGAAGAAGCTCTTTTAGCTGAAGATTTAAATGTTGTAAGAGTACCTTTCGGCTGGTATAAGGCATTTGAAATTTCCTGTAAAGGTCACCCGTTAAGTGAGCTTTCAAGAACCATAACTGCAGATAGTGAAGAAGAAAAAATTGAATGAAAACCTTCCAAATGGCAAATGCTTGAAGGAAATGAAATCACTGAAATTGAAGACTTCAAATTTGAAAACAGAGCATTCAAACAGCTTGTTGACTATGAATTAGGCCAAGGGGCATCTGATGAAGGCGAACCTCCTCATGTAAAATTAATGAGGGAAAAGGAAATCTGTGATTATGAGCCTGCATCCGATGTAGGTAATCTCCGATGGTATCCGAAAGGAAAATTGATCAGAGATTTATTGGATGATTATGTTTATGATTTGGTCGTTGATCGTGGAGCAATGCCTGTTGAAACTCCAATTTTCTATGATTTGGATAATCAGGCAATTTACGAGCACGCTTATAAGTTCGGTGAAAGACAGTACAGAACCGACACTAAAAGGAAATTAATGTTAAGATTTGCAGCCTGTTTCGGTGCATTCAGATTAATGAGCGATTCATTCCTAACCTGGAAAAATTTACCTGCCAAGATTTTCGAATTGACACATTACAGTTTCAGATATGAGAAAAAAGGAGAAGTTGTTGGTCTTAAAAGATTAAGGGCATTTACAATGCCGGATTTCCACTCCTTCTGTGCTGACGTTCAGGCATCCTTGGACGAGTTTTCAGCTCAAACCGACATGTGTTTAAAAACAGGCGGTGACTTGAACCTTGATTTTGAAGTGATTTTCAGAGCAACCCAGGATTTCTTTGATGAAAACGAAGAATGGATGTATGAAATCGCATCCAAATTCAATAAACCAATTCTTTTGGAAATCTTACCTGAAAGACACCACTACTGGGTATGTAAAATCGACCTGGCTAATATCGATGCTTTAGGCCGTCCGATTGAAAACCCTACAGTTCAAATCGATGTTGAAAGCGGTAAAAGATTCGACATTGAATACTTGGGTGAAGACGGCAAACAGCACAATCCTACAATCCTGCACTGTTCCCCAACAGGAAGTATTGAAAGGGTTTTATGTGCAATGCTTGAAAAAACAGCCATTGATATAAATCAAAAATCTCCAATGTTACCAACCTGGTTAAGTCCAATTCAGGCAAGAATCATTACAGTTGGAGAAGCGCATGAGGAATTTGCGCAAGAAGTTTATGAAAAACTCAATGCTTCAAATATCCGTGTAGATATCGATGACCGTGATGAAAGTGTCGGTAAGAAAATCAGAAACGCTTCCAAAGAATGGATTCCATACATCTTTGTCATTGGAGATAATGAAGTCGAATCCGGTAAATTCAAGGTAACCGTTCGTGAAACCGGCGAAAAAGTCGATATGGATGTGGATGAATTAATTGCTGCAATTAAAGAGAAAACTAAAGGAATGCCTTTCAGAAGATTGCCTTTACCAAAAGATATCTCAAAAAGGATTAACTTCCAATAATTATATTTACAAATAAAAATATACTATAAAGTGTTATTATATAACGGAGGAAATTTAATGGACCCAATGTATAGAATAGGAGAAGCTCTTATTGGAGACGGCCCGGAATTAGCACACATTGATTTATTGATTGGTGATAAATTCGGTCCTGTTGGTCAAGCTTTCGCTAATGGATTATCTAACCTTTCAGTCGGACACACTCCATTAACCAGCGTAATCAGACCAAACTTAATGACTAAGCCAGCTACTTTAATTATTCCTAAAGTAACTGTTGGCGATTTAGACGATGCTAGTAAAATATTTGGACCTGCACAAACCGCTGTTGCTAGAGCAGTGGCAGATGCAGTAGAAGACGGATACATTCCAAAAGACATTGTTGAAGATATCGTAATCAATGTCAGTGTATTCATTGATCCTTCTGCAGAAGATTACAGAAAAATCTATCAATATAACTATGGAGCTACCAAATTGGCTATTAGAAGAGCAATGGAAGGATATCCTTCAATTGAAAAAGTTCTCGCAGAAAAAGACCGTGGAACTCACCCAATTATGGGATTCAGAGTACAGAAACTTTGGTCTCCACCTTACTTACAAGTTGCTCTTGACTTGGACAGCAAAGAAGCTATGGCTAAAATCCTGGCTGACTTGCCTGATAAAGAAAGAGTACTTATTGAAGCAGGTACACCGCTCGTTAAAAAATTCGGTGTCGGTGTAGTTGAAGACATCAGAGCACTTCGTCCATCCGCATTTATTATTGCAGATTTAAAAACTTTAGATGTTGGACGTGTAGAAATTAAAATGGCAGCTGATGCAACAGCTGATGCAGTAGCTATTTCCGGACTCGGTACTATCGAATCAATCAAGAAAGCTATTCATGAAACCCAAAAACAGGGAATCTACGCTATCTTGGACATGATGAACGTAGCTGACTTTGAAGAAAAATTATCACAATTGCCTGATGATTTAAAACCGGATATAGTATTATTACACAGAAATGTTGACCTCGAAACTTACAAAGCTGAAAAAGGTGAAGATGTAAGTGAAATGACCGAATGGGGTAACATCAAAAAGATTAAAGAAATCCTTGGCGGTGGCCTTATTGCAGTGGCCGGTGGAATCACTCCGGAAAATGTTGAAGAAGCTATCGAAAAAGGCGCTGATGTAATTATTGCAGGAAGATACATTATCGGTTCAAGAGATGTCAGAAGATCTGCTCAAGACTTCTTAGCACACTTCCCACCTGACCCTGATAATATGAGACTTGCAATGGATGAAGACGAACAAGTAAATTAGATTAATTTCTAATTTATTTTCTATTTTTTTTAAGAGGTTTTAAAATGGGTTTTTGTAATTCTTGCGGAAGGCCTATTGTAAAGGAAGATTACGGTACTAATGATGACGGTAGTTTAAATCCTGAATTCTGTAAAGACTGTTTCCAGGACGGTAAATATACGGAACCGGACATAACTTTAACTGATATGATTGTCCGCAAATCAAAAGAGATGATGGAAAAGAATCCAAGATTGCCAGAAACTACTGCGACAGGTATTACAACCACTTTCATTCCCGGCCTTAAAAGGTGGAATCCTGAATTTAAGGATGATTATCAGTTTTAAATTTCTTTATTCAAAATAAATTCTTTAACTCTATTGGCGATATATTCGTCACGGGTTTTAGTTGTTTTTAAAATGTATAACTCTTCTTCTAAGCTATTGTATTTATCAACTAAATCATTGTAATCTAGACGTAATTCGTCGTAATCTTTTTCAAGACTTTCGTTTTCTTCAAACATTTCGGCATAGCTTGTTTTGGTATTGAGATTTTCCTGTTTTAGCTGATCGTATTTGTCGCTGACTTTAGCGTAGCTGTCTTTAATGTCAGCATGTTCCTCTTTTAGTGTGGAGCATTTGGTTTTGAGGTTTTTATTTTCTTCTTTAATACTTGAATATTTTGTTTTCAGATTTTCATTTTCTATTTTCATATTCACGTATTTGTTTTTGAGATTTTCGTTTTCTTCAATCAATCTTGAATGCTTTGTTTTAATGTTATCGTTTTCTTCTTTTAAAATAGCTAATGACTCTTGTTTGGTTTCTTTAGTAATGTTTTCCAAAGTGATTATTTCATTTTCTTTTGCATGAAGTTCTGCTTTGAGTTCTTCAATGATTTTTTCATATTCAGAGGAATTTTCATTATTAAGTGCTTGCTCCAATTTTTCCACTTCCATCATATATAAATAATTAGCTACTTTAATTGAATGTAATTCATTTTCAAGATTATTGAAGGTTTCAATTTCATTTTGGGGAATAATAAGGACTTCTTCTTCATTAGAATAAATGTCTTCATTTTTTGGAACTGTAATTTGAATCTGTTCTGTAGTATATTTCTTTTTCTCTCCAGTTTTTAGAGTTCTATGATATTCTCTAGAATATTTTTTTACAATACCATGTCCCACTTTCATATATATCCCCAGTAATTACTATTATTTAGATTTATGATATTAGTTTGATATAAATATTTTGTTAAATCGGTGATTATTTGGAACATAATTAATTAGTAAAAATAATATAATTATTTTAAGGATGATGTGATACTATGAAAGTTTTTGGAATTTGCGCAAGTCCCAGGATAAGTACAACGGATTATGTTATTAAAAAGGCATTGGAAAAACTTAACGATGATGGTTTTGACACTGAATTGTTCTCATGTGCCGGTAAAACGGTTAAACCCTGTATGCACTGCGATTACTGCTTGAAAAACAAGAAATGCATCATTGAGGATGATATGGCTGAAATTTATAAAAATTTGCAGGATGCTGATGGCATAATTCTAGCAACTCCCGTTCAAAGTGGAGGAATTTCCAGTAATCTGGCTTCAATCATGGACAGAACTCGGGCTCTTGAAGCCATTGACTATAATCTGCTTAGGGGCAAAATCGGTATGAGCATTGCCGTTGGCGGTGACAGGACGGGCGGGCAGGATTTTGCTCATTTGAAAAATATCACTTATTTCATGATTCACGGCATAATCCCTGTTAGCGGAGGGCCCTTCGGATCCAATTTGGGCGCTTCTTTCTGGTCAAATGACCGCTTGGATGACATTAAAAAGGATGAATATGGGATGGAATCTTTGGATAGGACTTTATTTGAATTTGAAAACTTCTTAAAAAAATATATTTAGGTTTTTAAAAACCTAAACTAACTTCTCTTTTTTGTTATCAGGACACCAATGCCCAAGCCTATTATCAAACCGATTACAATACCTATTCCCAAAGGAAGAGCGAAGTTGCTCTCTGTTTGCGCGTTTCCAGTTGGGGCATTCATAATTTGGTTTAATCCGTCTAATATGGTGTCATTGTTCAAATCATCCACTACCAGTATTCTATTGGACAGGTCCTGATGATTGTTTAAAAATTCCTTTCCGCTGTCCTGATATGCGACAATCAATATTCTTTTGTTTGTGTTATTGACGCTGTGTTCTAATATATGTTCAACTTCATCCTGTGACGTGAATTTGTAAACGCTGATGTTTATTCCGTTTGCATCAGCTATGTCTTTTACTAGTTGTCCGTTTGTTTCGTTTGCAATAACCATAGTATCGGCTGTCACATCAACTCCATGGGCGGATACTGCGGTTATTCCTATCAGCAATACAATCAATATTAATATTCTTTTCATTTGATCACCTAAATTTTGTTTATCTCCATTATTTCCGGTTTCATCATTTCAATCGCACTTATTATTATCGTATTGGCAAATCCTTCTATTATTGCGATGAATAAATAGAAAGGAATTAATGTTGCAAGAAGCACATCAAAATTCATTGCTCCGGATAATAGCAGTATTGCTACTTGACCGAATGTGGCTGCAATAATTCCGATTATCGTTGATGCAAAAATCGCCATCTTCTTATTGAGGTCTTCTAAAACTCTGTAAAATCCGTAGGTTACAAAGGATAGAATAAATCCCATTACTAGGAAATTAGCTCCGAGTATCGTTATCCCTCCCATATTCAGCAGAAGGAACTGCATCAATAGACTTATGAATGAAACAATGTTTGATGTATTCGGCCCAAGCAAAATAGCTACCAAAGGTATTAAAAAGAAGTGTATAGGCACTCCTAATGGTGAAGGAATAGATAAAGATGTTACCGTTATCGTAAATACGCTGAAAATAGCTATTGAAATTATTCTTTTCTCCTTATTTTCATCATTTGAAAATTTATAAAAGAATATTGCCATTATAATCAATGTAATGACCCAATATATTATGGCCTGATTTAGGGGTACAATTCCATCGGGTAAATGCATTCAATCACCTT
>NZ_JAZUMY010000023.1:0-48075 GCF_045603845.1 Methanobrevibacter sp. | reverse complement strand
TAACACAGTAATGTTATTGGTTTTAACCTCACCGGTAGCAGGGTTGGTTAAAGTAATTGTGTAGTTACCAGCAATCAAGTTGATAGCGATTGAAGCTGAACCGTTAGCATTTGTAGTTCTGGTATATGCTGCACCGTTTACATCAAATGTAACACTAGCGTTAACCAAAGGATTGCCGTTTTCATCAAGGAATGTAGCGACAAATCTTTGAGGAGCCTTTTCAACTTTAGTCAAGTCTTCGGAAATGATAGTTTCCTCAGGAGCTGGAACCTCAATAGTCTCGGTTGTGTTTGCAGGTGCGTATTTCTTATCACCAGTGTAGGTAACGCTTACAGTGTGGTTACCAGGAGCTAATTCCGGTAATTCGAAACTTGCAGTACCGTTTTCAACAGGAACATAGTAACCTGTACCGTCAACGTCAACAAGCATGTAACCGGTAGCGTCTTCAGGCAATTCGATTTCAATTGCATCTTCAGAAGCTGTTACGTTAGCTTCAGGATCAACATCGGTTTCGTTTTTAGGAGCTGCAGGAACAGTTACAGCAACAGTTGTATTAGCTGGTGCGTAAGTGTCGTCACCGTCGTAAGTTACAACAGCGTCATAAGTTCCTTCATCCAATCCGATAACTTCAACAGTAGCCTGACCGTTTTCGATAGGAGCAAAGTAACCGGTACCGTTAACGTCAACTAAAATGTTACCGGTAGCGTTTTCAGCTACAGTTACAGTAATAGTAGTGTTTTGAGCATCTGCGGTTAAGTTAGCATCTTCTGGGACAACTTCAGGAACAGTCACAGTTGTATTTGCAGTTGCAGGTGCATATTTATCATCACCAGAGTAAGCAATTTCTACTGGATATTCACCAGGAGCAAGATCACTTAAATCTAAAGCAATTTCATCATCTGCATCGAAGTAGTATTTCTTATCACCAACACTTACAACAACATAACCTTCAGCATCTTCAGGAAGCTCAACAGATACATCACTGTCGTTTACAGCAACAGTTACGTTAGCATCTTCAGGTACAACTTCAGGAACAGTCACAGTTGTATTTGCAGTTGCAGGTGCATATTTATCATCACCAGAGTAAGCAATCTCAACAGGATATTCACCAGGAGCAAGATCACTTAAATCCAAAGCAATATCATCACCAGCATCAAAGAAGTAATCAGTACCATTAACACTAACAACAACATAACCAGTAGCATCTTCAGGCAACTCAACAGACACTTCAGTATCATTAACATCAACAGTAACATTAGCATCTTCAGGAACAACTTCCGGAACAGTTACAGTAGTGTTTACTGCAGCATCGAGGAAGTTTTCATCACCTAAGTATTCAACAGTTACATCATAGGTTCCAGCAGGTAAATCTGCAACGTCAATAGTGATTGGAGCTTCACTTGCATCTTTGATGTAAGAATCGTTTCCAACAGTTACAATAACTTTACCTGTTGCATTTTCATTGATGTTTACAGTAATGACTGTTTCATCAACATCAGCTTCGAGTTCTGCATCTAATAATTCAGGAACTTCTAATTCTGTTGTGAGAGAAGCATTGTTATAGTTGTCGTCACCTAAGTAGGTAATATCAACAGTGTAATTACCAGCAGCTAATGCAGGGATTTCAATTACAGCAGTTCCGTTTTCAACTTCAGCATAGTATCCTTTACCGTCAACTTTAGCTAAAACAATACCAGTAGCATCTTCAGGTAAAGTTAAGGTTAAGGTTGAATTTTCAACGGAAGCAACAATGTCTTCAGTGATTTCTACGTCAGCTTTGATGATTTCGAAAGTGGTTTCAGCAAATGCAGGACCGTATGTAATACCGTCACCATCGTAAGTTACAGATACAGTGTATGTACCAGCAGGTAATTTTCCTAAATCTAAAGTTGCGGTACCATTTTCAACAGGAACTTCAGTTTCTTCACCATTGAATGAGATAGTTACATTACCTTCAGCGGAAATTGTTACAGTAATGATTTCATTGTCAAATACTGTGACATTTTCACCGTCAACAGTTAAGTTTGAGTCAAATCCTAATGCGTATAATGTTTTATCAGCAACAGCGTAAATTATACCATTGTTGTCCATAGCTAACTGACCGGTTACTTTGGAACCTAAGTTGATAGTCCATAATAATTCACCGTCAGCACTGACAGCTACAACATCACCAGCAGCAGTGCTTACATATACATTACTGTCAGCATCGAGAATGATGCTTACACCAGTGGAGTTGAGTTCATATACTAAGCTTTCACTACCGTCAGTAGTATCATATTTGTATAAAGTTCCATTTGCGTTTACAGCATATAAGAATCCATTTTCATTGTCAACAGCAAGAGTAGTGCCGATTGCATCACTTACAGTAGCATTCCATAAGATACCTTCTGTACTGATTGCATAAATACCGTTTAAAGTAGCATCTAAAATGTATGCAATATTGTTTGAATCAATAACAGGTCTTCCAACACCATTAATGTTGGTGTCACTGAATACAGTTGCACCGGTTGCAATGTTAACTATTTTGAAACCTTTTACTGTGTTAGCATAGATGTATCCTAAACTATCGAATGATGGGGAAGCTTTAAGAGCTTGTGAACCATATCCTACACCAGTAATTTCAACAAGGAACAAGTTGAATCCGTAAGGTTCCCAGTCACTTCCGGTTTCATCTAAAACACTTATCCAGTAGTTACCTGACCATCCTTGACCGTCAGCAGGATATCCGTAATCAGTTGGAGTATAGATTCTTCCATCAGGACCAGTGATTGGAGCGAAATTACTTGAAGCAGACCAGAAGTTTCCATTGATAGCTGCACCAGTGGTTGCATTGTAAATCATCATAGCGTTATGATATTGTGGAGCTAGTACTAACTCATCTTTGTATAATGCAATACCAGCGGAACCGATTCCGCCAGACCATCTTAAAGTACCATTGCTTGTGAATGAATAGATTTTAGATCCGTCATTTACATAAATATTTCCTAATCCGTCGATGATAGCAGAGGAACGTAAATCACCGTTTAAAGCAGCTTCCCATATGATTGAAACACCATCTTCACGGGTAGCGTTAGCAATGCCTGAGTTTTGTGGGTTTCCACCTACACTAGGCCATTGTGAAGTTCTAGGGATTTTAATTGAAACAGTTCCATTGTTAGCAAGATAATTATCATCACCTTCATATGCAACAATAATATCATAAGTTCCCGGTGCTAATTTAGCGAAAGTAACACTGCCAGTTCCATTTTCAATAGTGCCTTCAGCAATAGTTTCATTGTTAGCAATTACAGTAAATTTACCTGTAGCATCATCAGCAGAAATAGTAACATCCACAGTAATTTCATTTGCATCATCATCAATAGTTGCAGTTGGAGTTACTTTAGGAAGAACAACTAAACTGAATGTTTTGTTAGCAGCATTATAAGTATCATCACCACTGTAGACAATAGTTACAGTATGATTACCTGCAGCAATATTTGTAATTCTAGCTTGCCAACCCATATTAGCATAGTATTTCCAATTTGCAGTATATTGTTTGCCATTTTCATCAATACCTTTAGTAGTACCTGTTGTGACATTAACACCATTGGAAATAATATTGTAATAGAAAATGTATCTTGAACCTTGCTCAATAACATCCCCTTCAGGAACGTTTTCAAATTCAACATCCAATTTAGCAATATCCACAGTAGCATTACCAGTTGCAGGCATGTATGCGTCATTACCTTCGAAAGTAGCAACGATAGTTTGGTTACCACCAGGAATAGTAGTAGTTAATTCTGCAACAGTTCCGTTAATAGCTACAGTAGTGTTTTTACCATTGATTGTGAAAGTAACATTACCTTCAACAGTTTCATTCAAGGTTGCGGTTACTGTGACATTATCGAATGCTTTGTAGTTACCTTCAGGAACGGTTACTTCAATGGAGATTGGATCTCTGTAACCTAATGCGAAGAGAGTGTCATTAGTGTATGCATAGATTATACCTTCATTGTTCATAGCTAATCCACCAGCAATTGGAGCACCTAAATTGATAGCCCATAATAAATTGCCTTCACTGTCCAATGCAGTTACATATCCATTAGTATCACCGACATAGACTTTACTGTCACCGTCAACGATTATGCTTTTAGCTTTTGCACCTAAATCATAGACAAAGGTTTCAGTTCCGTTATTGATGTCGTATTTATACAATTTACCTTCCTTGTTGACTGAATATACGAATCCGTTTTCATTGTCAATAGCTAAAGTTGTTCCAACAGTACCTGAAACTGTAGTGTTCCATAAATAACCTTCAGCGGTTAATGCATAAAGTGAATTTTCAGTTTCTTTACTTAAGTAGAATACGATATTTGAATCACTGATTGCAGGTCTTGCATTAGTGGATATTTTTGAGTCTGAAAATATTTTAGCTCCAGAATAAATGTTAACTGCACGAATACCACCTTTAGTAGCTACCCACATGTTGCCCTCATCATCAAATACAGGAGGTGCAATAGCTTCAGTGTCTATATATGCTGCATTCCAGTTAAATTTGTTAGTGTTACTGTAATAGGAGTTATAACCTTCAGTATAATCTATAACAGTTATCCAATTACCATTATTCGCCATATTATTATATTCGGAAACTATATAGACTCTTCCGTCAGGTCCTTCAACAGGGTAGTACATTGAACATGAAACCCATTGGAATGTACCAGAATAGGATTCGCCTGTTATGAAATCATAGATGACAATTTCATCATCGGTACGTTCAGCCATTACAATACTGTCATTGTAAAGACCAATGCCCGGCACTTTTCTACCCGGAGCTTTACTGAATAAAACATTTCCTTCCATATCATATACATAGACAAGATAACCGTCATTAAGGAATATAAGTCCGTCAGAACCTATTAATGGAGAGTATGTGGCTTCAACAATCCTTGTAATTTCACCAGTATATTCTTTCCTAATATTGTTAGGATATTTTGTTATGTTAATGGATTGATCATTGCTCCAAAGGACATATACATCATCTACTGGACGAGTATAATCAGGATTTCCACTGTTTTTATTATCAAAACCAGTAGTTACCCATTGGGAAGTTCCAGGAGTCCTGTTTATGACAATACTTTTTGAGGATGTGTAATTGTTTCCATTATTGTTTTGCCAGACAACAGTGAAATAATGTGCACCAGAATCCAAATCATTTATCTTGAATTCAGGGAATCCGTCATTACCTGTGACATTACCTAAATATTCATCATAATCATAAACATGTACGACACCGTTGTTGTCATGACCGTATTTGTCGTTGAATGTTAAGGTTACATTGTTTCCATTGCTTGTTAGTTTGACATCCAAACCGGTTGGATCACAAACAAAAGTAACTTCAATTGAAAATGGATCATAATTAATGTCACCTTCATAGGTAATAGTTTTCACTTCAGGACCCATCTTATCTGCACGGTTTACCCAGTCAATCGTTACAACACCATTTTCATTTAACTTACCAGTACATGGTTCACTACCTGTCGGAATTGAAACCTTACCTGTTGGAATAGGATAACCATCTTCAACAGTAATGGTTATAGTAACCGGAAGAACAGTATTGACGGTTTTTGTAGGTTGTTCAGGAGAAATAGTCATGCTAGTTACATTATGTTTTAAAATATCAAAAGAGTAATTAAAATCATAACTTACATATTTATATTTAGAGCTGGTGAAATGTACGGTTAAAGTGTAAGAACCGTTCATTAATTTTTTAGTAACATCAACGCTTGCTACACCATCCCTTTGTAGATTGCCGTAATTTTGTGAAAATGAATTTGGACCAACAAAATCAACAGAAACTCTACCACCATAGCTTAATTCACTTGTAAAGTTAAATGTGAATTTACCCCCATCTTGAGTAATAATACATGGTGGAATATATTTAACTACATCAAATGTATCAACTAATTGTTTTGCATTATGGTAGTTATCTCCACTATAAGTAAGATTTATTCCGTGAGTTCCATTGCTTAAACTACTATCAAGGTTTGTAGTACCACTAGTAGAACCCCATGTTCTAGACCAGCCATTATCTAAATTACAGGTAACAGACCCACTGACACTCATTTCAGAATCTTTAACTGCATATGTGATATAACCATTATCAGGATTAATACTGTAAGTTATTTCAACATCCCTTTTTTCAATTTCAAATTTGGAATCAGATTTTTCTTTTTTAAGGGTAGGTGCATAATTAGGGCTGCCTAAGTATTCATAATAGATATCATAGATTCCACCTATTAATTCATCACCCTTATTAACAATGACAACACCTTTTACAACAGGGACTTCATACATTGTACCATTAAGGTATACTGCTAATGTACCGTCAACAGGTCCATTATTACCTGATACAGAAATTACAATAGTACCATTGTTACGTACAGTAGTATTCTCAACGAATAATACATCAATACTATCAATAGTACCTGCAGAGAGAGTATAATTTATAGTGTAGCCGTCGACTGTTGCATTAATGCTACTTTCACCAGTAATTGGTGAAGTGTATGTGACAGTAGCTATACCATGAGTTAACTCAAGTTCAGTATTGTCAACATTACCTTCAAAGATGATTTGCCTTACAGGCAATGCATCGATATCAGGTATTGCATTATTATCAGAGTCTCTGATAAATCCTGCATATATGGTTTCACCTTCATTATATGCTTCTAACCTGAGATATTTTTTAGGTGTGGAAAGAGTATTTTCAATTCTAACCAAATTTTCAGGATTATTGGTAATCCACCAGTTGTATTCTTCTGCAACATTAGCCGCGTTATTTCTTAACCTGATTTGAGCGGAAGAATTATCTTTAAATATATTATATGAGATAGTTCCTTTACCGTTACCTTCATAGTAAATTGTAGGCCAATCATTGTCTGCAGAATTATTTACGAATATACAACCAGTAATATTGGCATTACGGGTATAAATAGCTCCGTTACCATTAGATGCAGTGTTGTTTATGAAAGTACAATTAATTATATTATTATTGGAGTTTGAACCAATTGAATAAATTGCACCAGCACGAGCACCTCTTCCACGTTCATTATTATTGTCACCTTTATTTTCAATGAATTGAGTGTTGACTACATTAAAATTTACATAATCACCACAAGCAACAGCCCCCCCATACTGATCAGCACCATAATACCAATCATCTTTAGGAGTTGCCTTGTTTGTATTATTTTTAAATAAAGAGTCTTTAATTGTTAAAGTAGTTCTATCTTCAGCATAAATAGCACCACCATTCTTTTGACCCTCATACAATACATTATCAATGAAAGTACAGTTTTCTACTGTAAGAGTCCCGCTGCCTAAATAAATAGCACCACCATGGCCTGAAGTAGCATAAGCATCAGAAATGATTAAATCTTTTAAAATAACATTAGAATTATTACCTATGTTGAATATTCTTACCAAATCAGTACCATTGATAACATGATTGTTACCGTTAATAGTGATGTCATTGTTTACATTGATTCCATCTTTATATAATCCATATTCGGCAGGATATAAAGTAAAATTATAATCTAAATCAATGACAGCACTATTTCTAATTTTTGAATCTAAATCCCAAAATCCTCCAGGTAATTCTTCTGGAACATAAATGGTTTGTTCATATGTTAATCCTGTTGCATATACACCATCCTGAACGATTTTAAGAGTATTAGAACCGAATATTTTTTCAAATGATACAGAAGACTTGCCATCTTCACCAACAGTACCATTAGCAACTTTTTCATCAGCCACATAAACAGTAAAATTAGCAGGACCGTCATTTGTTGAAATATCGACAGTTATAACATCAGTTATTGTTACTGTAGCATCCAATTTTCTCGGTTCCATTAAGACCAATGTTACTTTTTGAGAAAATGATCTATCTGCATTACAAAGAACAAAATCATATGTCCCTGTGAAAACATTTAAACTGTATTGATCGGTAAACATCATACAATCATCAAACTTAATATATTGATAATCATCAATGACACCATCACCACCATTATCCCATGGAGGCATAAATGAGAAATATTCGTTCATAGCATCTTTTCCATTAAAATCAAAATCAGAGTTATATGAATCCAATTTAATCACATTATCATTTTCATCATAGACATTGAAATAGATTTTAGAATATTGATACCCATAACTATCCCAGTCCCCTTCACTTCCAGGTTCCCAGTTTTCGGCTTTCATGAAAGTAATCACACCATCAACCTCATCTTTAAATTCGACTCTAGTGAATTGACCATCACCAATCAATCCTTCTTCATCTTCGCTAACCCCCAGTAAGGAGCTATCGGAGTCATTCGTACCTATGTCATCACAGACATAGTCAAATCCATCACTTTCTACATCCAAGTCAATATCACTTGATATAGAAATATCCGAATTTGAATCAAGTTCATTGTCAATAGCAGTTGCACTGACTGCACCAATGCTTAAAACCACCATTAACAATATAGAAATAAATAAAAATTTCTTCTTCATAGTTACCATCTATACTACCAATTTAATGCAAATTTCAATTAAATATGTTTTTCAATTAAAAATGAAAATTATAAAATTTAAATTGAAAATTACATATTTATAATTATATCAATTAAATATAAAAATATATCCATTTTTTATATTATAAAATAGTAAAACATAATATAAACTATATATGTATAAAAAATTTAAAATTTAAATAAATGGCATGTAATAGCAATACATAATAATTCCATTTTTTAAATCAAAAAAAATTAAATCAATTTTAATATAAATTATTAATCAATAAATCAATATAATTTTATAATATTTAAATTAAATTTAAGGTGTATGAAATGAAAAGGATAATACTAATTACATTAATAATCTGCATATTTTTATCAATGAGTTGTGTAAATGCAATTGATAACATTAATTATAGCAATTCTACAACAAATTGTGATGCTTCAAGTGAAACTATTTTAACCACTACGATTGATGAAGATGAAAATCCAACACTAGGTTATGGAACTTATAACGGTCTGAATAATGAACCCGCATGGGTTGTAAACAATTATGAAATAACACTCAACAAAGTTAATTCACACAACAATGTTGAAATTCTGGTTAATTTTTCTGGAATAACCCAAGTAACTGAATTCACTTTAATCAAATATCCAGTATATATTGTGGAAAATGAAGAAATAATAGGCCAAATTCCTCTTTCATCAGTGTCAAATAACGACTATCCGACAACAATCGGAGCAACATATTCGTTTAACGCAACATTCAATTATACAATAAAAAATTACGATACTGAACTTAAAGTGAAATTATGCAGCTTGGATTCAAATACACTGATTTTTGAAAAAAAACTACCTGTTACACTACATGGGCTTGATGAAAACTCCATCATAATCTCAAATGAAAATAATGAAACAATAACTTCTAATTCAAGCTGGACAAATTCAATCGAATCACTTGAAAATGCAATAAAACTTGCTGAAAATAATGGAACCATATATCTGAATGATTTGACATTATATTCCAACAATAAACTAAACAACCAAATCGAAATATCAAAAAATATCACAATCATCGGGAAGAACGTGAAGATTTATGGAATGGATAATGATTATCTTTTCAAAATAAAATCCAAAGTCACCTTTAAAAATATACTCTTTGAAAATACCTTCGATTATTTAATTGAAAATGAAAATGAATGTATTCTGGAAAATTGTACCTTCAGAAATACCTATGGAAAAGTTATTAATAATAACGGAAAATTGAAAATAATAAATTCCAAATTCAGTGAAATAAAAAAATTTCAAACATTATCCAAATGGAATACTGTCGATAATAACATAACTTCTTTAATTTATAACCAAAATGAATTAAAAATCATCAATACAACTTTTAATGATATTATCATGCCTAAAAAAATAAAAATTATGGAAAATAAAAGTGCTGCAAAAATAAGCAATCCCTCAGTAATATACAATACAAATAATGCATTGATAAACATGACAAACTCAACATTTTATAAAATTGATGCTGAATTAATAATTAATGAAGGTAAACTATTTATAAATAACTGTAATTTCTCAGAAATAAATGTACAAAATCCCAATCTTGAAATAATACATGATAAAGAAATTAATTTACAAAGTGCAAAAGTCTATTCCTATAAATTGAATTGGGACGATGAAAAGACAATCGGACCAATTTATTCAAGCAATTTCATAAGCATTAATAATACAAATTTTACAAATATCTCACTTAAAGCTGATCGCTTTAGATCATATACTCAAGGTTATGCTAAATTCGACTATTTTGTAAATAACAAAGATCATACAATTTATATTAGAAAAATAAAAACATACAATGAATTTGAGGGAGGAGTAATTTATAATAGTGGAAAACTAATATTAACACAAAGCAGTATTGAAAATGCTGTAGCGACATCAGCCGGAGCAATATACAATACAGGAAACGCATCAATTAACAGATTGAATACTAATAATATACAGGCATTTTGGGGAACCGGAGGAGTAATAATAACAAAAGGAGACATGAACATCACAAATTCCTATTTAAATAACAGTCAGTTGGATATTAGTCACACACAACTCGCAGGAGGTACCATTTATAATGCTGGCAGATTGATGATAGAAAACACAATAATTAATAAAACTCATGCATCAAATATGCGAGGAGGCGCAATATTCAACGAAGGAGAACTAAATATTACTTATTCTTCCATAATTAGTAGCAGTGCACTTGATAAGGGAGGAGCGATTTACAATGACAATGGTGCAACATTAAATGTAAATTCAACACTTTTTGAAAAATGCTCTGGTTCTTATGGAATTATCAGTAATAGAGAATATGGAAATGCAACAATATATAACTCCTCATTCATTGATTGCAAAATCGGATTAGATCAAAGTTATCCAAGAAGATATGTAGGAATAATACTTAACGAAGGAAATATGTTATTTGAAAGAAATATCCTTGACTTCAGAAATTATGTTGCAGATAGCGGATCAGGAACCTACGGTATTCACAATAATGGAAAAATAAAAATAACACACAACCTATTCATAAACACAAACACAACAACAAAAGTAGATAGATGGGGAGATGAAACAAGAAATATCATTATATTCATAATAAATGAGAATGGACATACAGAAATCAGCCATAACTACTTTGATACAAACAAAGACCCATATGGAAACTTTTCATCAGCAGATGTCGGACATTATTTCGTATTAGATATTGAACCCGAATACATTCCGCTCCAAATCGGAGAAGAAACAAATATAACCACAACATTGAAATTAGACAATGGAAAATACTACAAAAACTACGAATTGTTACCAAACATAACCATAGAATTCACCATAACGGGAAATAATGAAAATTATATAGTTAATGTGCCAATGCTAAATGGAAAGGCCAGTATAACATTTAACAAAACACAAACCAAAGGATCATACAACATAACTGCAAGATTAGGATACTGTATCAAAGAAATCACAGTAGATATTGGTAAAAATTACTCACAAATGGAAGTGAAGGCTGATGAAATATTCTATGGAGAGAATGCGACATTTTACATGAATGTGATTGGAAATCTAACACACCAACCAACAGGACACATTTCAGTAATTGTCGATGACAAAAAATACACAACTCCAATTAATAATACACATGCAAACATAACAATCACCGGATTAATACCCAAAACATACGATTTAATAATTAGATATGAAGGAGACGAAGACTACTTCAAATCAATATTCCATCATAACTACACTGTCCACAAAAGACCGACCAGTATAAACATGTCAATACCTGAAATTTATTATGGAGAAACAGGAGTTTTAACTGTCAATTTAACACCTAACGGAGTATCAACACAGGCATACATGTATATTACAGATGAAACAAACAAAACCACGAAAAAAACTGTTTATGTAAGAGACGGTACAGAATTAAAACTCAAAAATTATGCTGCAGGAGAATACAACATAACCATAGAAACCTGGGAAAACCTGAAATATGAATCATCTAATGCAACAGCAATATTTAAAGTAAACAAGTTTGAAACCAATTTAACAATCAATGCAACAGACATAAATGCAGGAGAAACAGAACTCCTAAATATAACACTATCACCAAAAGGAGAAGTAGCAGGAGAAGCGATACTCCAAATAAACAACTACACAGACATAATATATCTCAAAAATGGAGAAAATACCATTACAATAGTAAACTTAACTGGAGGAACATATAATGTTACAGTAACATTCCCTGGAGACAAAAAATATGCCTCAAGTACCGCATCATGCACATTTACTGTAAAAAAACTGCAAACAAACATAACCTCAAGAATAGAAAACAACACATTATACATCAATACAACACCAAATTCAACTGGAAAAGTATTGATTTACATTAATGATGATATCTACGAAGTTAATCTGACAAACAGCCAAATCATATTCCCAATAAACTTTAAAAAAGCAGAAAACTACATATTCATCTACTATCAAGGTGACGGATACTACAACTACACAACATGCAACCTAACATACGAATATGAAACCTTATTAAACCTAACAGGTTATGATGAAACATTCTACAACACAGAAAATGCAACATATTACGTTACATTAACCGATGAAGAAGGATACGGCATTGCAAATAGAACAATTACATTAACAATAAACAATGAAACACAAGAACACACCACCGGAAACGACGGAAGCATAACAGTCCAACTTAACCCAACAGTAGGAAACTACACAATAACTGCAAAATACAGAAACAAAACAACCACAAATACAATAATAATACTAGAAGACGCATTCATCAACACAAACGACACCAAAGCATATGACAACATCGATTTCACATTCCAAGCAAAAATAAAAGACCACAAAGAAAAACCAATAACAAATGCAGAAATCACATTCATAATCAACAACAAAACATACACCAACAAAACAAACGATAATGGTCTAGCAACAATCACACTAAACCTCAAAGAAGGAAACTATAAAATCACAACAACATACAAAACAATCAGCAAAACAAACAACATAACCATAGAAAACATACTCCTAAAAGGAGAAGACCTAACATTCTACAACACAGAAACCGGAACATACACAGCAACATTAATAGACAAAGAAGGAAACAAAATAGCAAACCAAACAATAACAATAACACTAAACAACAAAAAATACACACAAAAAACAGACATTAACGGTACAGTAAAACAAAAAATAAACTTAGACACAGGAAACTACACAATAACAGCCCAATACAAAAACCAAACCGAAACCAACAAAATAACAGTACTAGAAGACGCATTCATAAGCGCAAACAACACAAAAGCATACGAAAACACAAATTTCCCATACAAAGTTTTATTACTAGACCACAACAATAAAACACTTCCAAACAAAGAAATCACATTCATATTCAATGAAAAAACCTACACAAACACAACAAACAACAACGGAATAGCAACACTCGAACTAAACCTCAAAGAAGGAAACTACACAATAAAAGCCTCATACAAAACCAAAAATATAACAAACAAATTAATAATAATCGATGACTCACACCTAGTTGGAAACGACGTAAAAGCATACTCCGGAACCAATTTCACATACAGAACAAAACTAACAGACCACAACAACAACCCAATAACAAACGCAACAATAACATTCAAAATAGGAAACAAAACATATACCAACACAACCAACAGCAAAGGAGAAACAACACTAACATTCAACCTAGAAACAGGAAACTACACAATAACCGCCCAATACAAAAACATAACAATAGAAAACAACTTCGAAATAATCGAAGACTACATCCTAAAAGGAAATGACATAAAAGCATATGCAGAAACCAATTTCACATACAAAGTCAACCTAACAGACCACAACGGAAAACCAATCAAAAACGCAAAAATCACATTCGAAGTAAATGGCAAAACATACACAAACACAACAAATAACAAAGGGCAATCAACAATCACACTAAACCTTAAACTAGGAAACCACACAATAAAAACAACCTATAAAAACACAACAACAACCAACAACATTGAAATGATTGAAGACTACATCCTAAACGGAAACGACATAAAAGCATATGCAGAAACCAATTTCACATACAAAGTCAACCTAACAGACCACAACGGAAAAACAATCAAAAACGCAGAAATCACATTCGAAGTTGACGGTACCACATATAGAAATACAACTAATAATAATAGTGAAACACAATTGAACTTAAACCTCAAAGAAGGAAACTACACAATAAAAGCAACATACAAAAATACAACAACCACAAATAAACTTGAAATAATAGAAGATCATATGATAACCGGTCAAAACATCCGCGCATTCGAAAACACAGACTTCACATACACAATAACACTAACAAGAACAGACGGAACACCAATAAGCGAACAAACAATCACATTCATAATCAACAACAGAAAATACACAGCAACAACAAACAAAACAGGACAAGCCTCAAAAACACTAAACCTACCAGAAGGAAACTACACAATAACCACAATCTACAAAAACACAAAAATAACAAACAACCTAACAATAATCGAAGAATACAACCTAAATGCAAGCAATATACGAGCATATGCTGAAAGTGATTTCCAATTCAAAGTCAACCTAACCAATCACGACGGAAAAGCAGTCAAAAACGCAGAAATCACATTCGAAATAAACGGAAAAACCTACACAAACAAAACAAACAATAATGGCCAAGCAATACTAAACTTAAACCTACCAAAAGGAAACTACACAATAACAACAACATACAGAAACATAAAACTAATAAATCAATTAGAAATCGTGGAAACATACCAATTAAAAGGAATTAATGTAAAATCCTATGAAAACTTCGACTTCGACTATATTGTGACATTAACAAACCACAACAACAAAACAATCGAAAACCAAATAATAACGTTTGATGTTGAGGGAAAAACATATACCAATAAAACCAATTCCAATGGTCAAGCAACAATAACACTAAACCTTAAAAAAGGAAACTACACAATAACAAGCACATACAAAGACATTACAACAACAAATAAACTAGAAATCATCGAATATGACCTGGAAAAAATCGAAAGCCAAGACATGGAAATGTATTACAAAGACGGATCAAGATTCAACATAAGACTCACAGAAAACAACACACCACTAAGAAACAAAACAGTAACATTCACAATTAACGGAGGAACATACACAAGAACAACCAACAACAACGGATACGCAGGAATCGCAATCAACCTAGAAAGCGGAAAACACAAAATCACAACACAATACAACAACCTAACACAAGAAAACACAATTCTAATAAAATCAACAATCATAGCAAACAACATGACAAAAATGCATAAAAACGACACACAATACCATGCAACATTCTACAACAAAAAAGGAGAACTCCTCAAAAACACACCTGTAACATTCAACATCAACGGAGTATTCTACACAAGAACAACAAACGCAAACGGACAAGCAAAACTAAACATAAACCTAAACCCAGGAGAATACATAATAACAGCAACAAACCCAGAAAACGGAGAAGAACGCGCAAACATTATCACAGTACTCTCAAAAATACAGGAAAACAACGACCTAACCAAATACTACAGAAACGAATCACAATACACAGTAAAAATCATAAAATCCAACGGACAAACAGCAGGAGCAGGAGAAAAAGTAACATTCAACATCAACGGAGTATTCTACGAAAGATACACCAACGCATCAGGATACGCAAAACTAAACATAAACCTACAACCAGGCAACTACATAATAACCGCAGAATACGAAGGATGCCAAGCATCAAACAACATCAAAGTACTACCAACAATACAAGCAAAAGACCTAACCAAAAAATACGGAACAACACAAGCATTCGAAGCAACACTACTCGACGGACAAGGAAACCCAAAAACAAACGAAAAAATAACATTCAACATCAACGGAGTATTCTACACAAGAACCACAAACACAGACGGAATTGCAAAACTAACCATCAACCTAATGCCTGGAAAATACATAATAACCACCACCTTCAACGGACTAAATATAGCAAACAATGTCCAAGTCAAGGAATAAACACTAAACAGCCATCACCATCAACTTTTAATTTTCAGAACCATAATAAATTATTTAAACTATATTTGATATAAATTAAAACAATTAAGAAAAAGGATTTGAGTTGAAAAAATGAATTTTAAGAAAAAAACAATGTTTATATTAATTATTGCTCTGACATTGATGATATTTTTATCACCATCATATGCGAGTGAAATAAACACCGACACAAGTATTGATAATTCTGATTTTCTACTAGAAATTACCAATACTGAAGATATTCAATATGAAATTATTGGCAACTACCCTTCTGGTACTGGAAACAGTTATTTTGAGGGTGATTACGAATATAATGAATATAATGATAGTTACTATGATTATACTAAAGATCCCTCCATAAACTATCCTATTACCGGAGTATATCATGGGCCCCATCACGAACCAGTACTAGTAATAAAAGAATTTAATATTAGTGCAGAAGATATTGATTCAAACAATTACGTGACAATTAATGTAGAATTTAATGGAACAATCTGCAGTAATATTTTTACTTTAGAAAGATACCCTATAAGAGTACAGGCAAATGATAAAATTATTGGAATAATACCAGAAAACTCCGTTTCAAATACGGATTATCCTATAAGCCCCGAAGATTCTTCATGGGCTAACTTAAAACCAAACTATGCATTTACAACCTCATTTAAATACAAATTACAAGACAACACTACAGAATTAAGATTAATATTATGTAGTTTTTCATCAAATACTCTTGTATTCCACGGATTGACAAAAATTCCAATAACTAATTTAAATGAAAACTCCATTAGAATTTTAAATAATAATAAAATATATACTTCCAATTCCTCATGGTTAAACAATGCCGAATCTTTGAATAAGGCACTTGAATTAGTAGAAGAAAATGGAACAATCATTTTAAATAACACTAACTTTTATATTAACTCAAAAATAAATATCACTAAAAACATTTCAATAATTGGAAATAATGTAACAATCGATGCTTTGGAAAATTCAGAAATATTTGAAATCGCATCCAATGTAAAATTAACCAATATTACTTTTAAAAATGCTTCAGATTACATGTTAAATATTAAAAATGTAAATTGCATATTAGAAAACTGTATTTTCACACAAACCAATGGAAAAATTATTAATAACACTGGAAATCTTAAAATAATCAACTCAACATTTAAGGACATTGATGGAATAAAAACATTCAACAAAATGAATATGAATGACAATACATTTACTTTAATTTATAATCAGAATACAATTGAACTTGAAAACACAACATATGAAAATATAAAATTGCCAAGATATATTGAATTAGACAATCAAACGGTAAATTCAAGTTATTTAATTTATAATTTAAAAAATTCATTTTTAAAAATGAAAAATAATATTTTTAATAACGTATCCACAAAAATAATCCACAATAATGGAAATATAACTCTTAAAAATACAAATATCACAAATACAAATATTGAATTACCTATACTGAAAACAACATCTTATCCTAAAAAACTCAACAACACTGAATTGATTTCATCATACATCAAAACCTTTGATCCCACTACCCTTACAGGATTAATAGATAATTTAGGTGAAATGAATATCTTAAATTGCCATATTGAAAACATTACATGGGTCGGAAAAAAAGGAATAGGTTCACCTCTTTCAGCTTCAAACTACATATTATTTTATATTTATAATCCATATGAAGCATACGGAGTACATGGTGTACCAGCAACAAGCTTTTTAACAAAAGCCAGTGCAATTAACAATGAAGGAACATTGCATATTGAAGAAAGTTCATTTAAAGGATTAAGTGCCACATCTGCTGGAGCGATATATAATTCAGGCAATGCAACACTCAATAAAATAATCACAAATAATATAAAAACAAATGAAATTGGAGGAGCAATAGTAAACGAAGGCGAAATGAGCATTAACAATTCTTACTTTAACAATACTTCCCTTAGCGTATCTTATACCTATAACATCTATGGAGGAGTAATTTACAATTCTGGTAAGTTAAATATAGAAAATACAAGAATTAACAAAACATCTGCTGATCGAGCAAGAGGAGGATCAATATACAACAAAGGTGAGTTAAACATTTCCCAATCATCAATAAGCAATAGTAATTCCAATGAAGGAGGAGCTATATTAAACGAAGGAACTTTAAACATTAATTCAATACTTTTCGAGAAATGTTCTAGTTCATTCGGAATAATAAATAATAAAGAAGATGGAAATGCAATAATATACAATTCTTCCTTTATAGACACAAGTATTGGATTAGGAGGAAGTTATCCTAGATTATATTTCGGAACAATAGCAAACGAAGGAACTATGTTGATTGAAAGAAATATCCTCGACTTTAAAAATTATGTTGCAGATAGCGGATCAGGAACCTATGGTATCTACAACAATGGAGAAATAAAAATAACCCATAACTTATTCATAAACACAAACACAACAACAAAAATAAATAGGTGGGGAGAAGAAACAAGAAATATCATCATATTCATAATGAATGAGGAAGGAAAAACAGAAATCAGTAACAACTATTTTGATACCAACAAAGACCCATATAACGATTACGCAACAGCAAACATTGGCCATTATTTTGTATTTGAAACTGAAGAAGAATACATACCACTCCAAATCGGAGAAAAAACAAATATCACAACAACACTAAAACTAGACAACGGAAAATACTACGAACACTACGAATTACTCCCAAACATAACAGTAGAATACACAATTACCGGAAACAATGAAAAACAAACAATATACACCCCAATGATAAACGGAAAAGCAACAATAGAATTCAACAAAACAAACACCAAAGGATCATACGAAATCACCGCAAGAATAGGATACTGCATCCAACAAATCACAGTAGACATAGGTAAAAATTACTCACAAATGAATGTAAAAGCAGAAGAAATAACCTACCCAGATAATGCAACATTCTACATGACCATAACCGGAAACTTAACACACCAACCAACTGGAAAAGTCTCAGTAATAATAGATGAAAAGAAATACACCACAAATATCAAAGATACAAAAGCCGAAATAACAATACCAGAACTAATACCAAAAACATACGACCTAATAATCAAATATGAAGGAGACGAAGACTACTTTAAATCATACTACCACCACAATTACACAGTCCACAAACAACCAACAAAAATGAACATTACAGTAAATGAAATCAAATACGGTGAAATAGGAATATTAAAAGTCACATTATCTCCAGAAAAAGTATCAACACAAGCATACCTATACATCACTGACAAAAACAACCAAACAACAAAAAAGACAGTATACGTAAGAAATGGGACAGAACTAAAACTCAAAAACTATGCCGCAGGCCAATACAACTTAACTTTAGAAACATGGGGAAACAGATACTATGAATCATCAAATGCAACAGCAATATTTAAAGTAAATAAATATCCAACCAATTTAACAATAAACGCAACCAATATCAATGCAGGTGAAAATGAAATACTCACAATAATCCTAAATCCAAAAGGAGAAGTTGCAGGAGAAGCCACACTCACAATAAACAACCATACAGAAATAATATTCCTTAAAAACGGAGAAAACACAGTAACAATAACCAACGTAACCGGAGGAATATACACAGTTACAGTAACCTTCCCTGGAGATAAAAAATACGGTCCGAGCAACGCAACAACAACATTCACAGCCAAAAAACTGCAAAGCAACATAACAGCAAAAATAGAAAACAACACATTATTTATTAATACAACACCTAATTCAACAGGAAAAGTATTAATATATGTAAATGATGATATCTACGAAGTAAACCTAACAAACAGCAAAATAGCATTACCAATCAATTTCACAAAAGTCCAAAACAACATATTTATCTACTACCAAGGAGATGGATACTACAATTACACAACAACAAACCTAACATATGAATATGAAGAACTTGTAAATTTAACAGGATATGATGCAACATCATATAACACAGAAAATGCTACATATTACGTAACATTAACCGATGAAGAAGGATACGGAATTGCAAACAAAACTGTCACAATCACAATAAACAATGAAAGCTTCGAAAAAATCACAAACAGCGACGGAAGCATAACACTAAACATCAAACTAAACACTGGAAACTACACAGCAACAGCACAATACAAAAACAAAACAACAACAAACACAATAACAATACTCGAAGACGCATTCATAAACGCAAATGACACAAAAGCATATGAAAACACAGACTTCACATTCAAAGCAACATTAAAAGACCACAACGGAAAAGCAATCAAAAACGCAAAAATCACATTCGAAATAAACGGAAAAACCTACACAAACACAACCAACAACAAAGGAGAAACACAAATCACACTAAACCTCAAAGAAGGAAACTACACAATAACAACAACATACAAAACAGTTAAGCACACCAACATACTCATCATAATAGATGACTCACATCTAGTTGGAAATGATGTAAAAGCATACTCAGGAGTCAACTTCACATACAAAACAACACTAACAGACCACAACAACAACCCAATAACTGATGCTACAATAACCTTCAAAATTGGAAATGAAACTTATACCAACAAAACCAATTCAAAAGGAGAAGCAACATTAACACTCAACCTGGAAACAGGAAACTACGCAATCAAAACCATATACAAAAACACAACCATAGAAAATATTCTCGAAATAATTGAAGATTATATTTTACGTGGAAACGATATAAAAGCATATGCAGAAACTGATTTCCAATACAAAGTAAACCTAACCGACCACAACGGGAAAGCCATAAGAAACACTGAAGTTACATTTGAGATAGGTGGAAAAACATATACAAACACAACCGATTCTGAAGGAAAAGCTATTGTTAATTTAAATCTTAAATTAGGAAATCACACAATCAAAGCAACCTACCGAAACACAACAACTGAAAATAACCTTGAAATGATTGAAGACTACATCCTATCAGGAAATGATGTTAAAGCATACGCAGAAACTGATTTCCAATACAAAGTAAACCTGACAGATCACAACGGAAAAGCAATAGCAAATGCGGAAATAACCTTTGAAGTTGATGATAAAACCTATACAAATATAACTGATAATAATGGACGAACAATATTAAATTTAAACCTCAACGAAGGAAACTACACAATAAAAACAACATACAAAAATACTACCACAAGCAACAAATTGGAAATAATAGAAGATTATGTGATTACAGGACAGAATATACGTGCATTTGAAAATACTGACTTCAAATACACAATAACTTTAACAAGAACTGACGGAACACCAATCAACGGTAAAACAGTCACTTTTGTAATCAACAACAGAAGATACACATCAACAACAAACGAAACCGGACAAGCTTCAAGAACACTCAATCTACCAGAAGGAAACTACACAATAACAGCAATATATAAAAACACAGCAATAACAAACAACCTGACAATAATCGAAGAATACAACCTCAACGCAACTAACATAAGAGCATACGCAGAAACTGACTTCCAATACAAAGTCAACCTAACCAATCACGACAGAAAAGCAGTGAAAAATGCAGAAATAACCTTCGAAGTTGACGGAAAAACATACACAAACAGGACAAATACCAACGGACAAGCAATATTGAACCTAAACCTTCAAAAAGGAAACTACACAATAACATCAACATACAGAAACATCAAACTTACAGGAAAACTAGAAATCATAGAAAACTATCAATTAACAGGAATCAATGTAAAATCCTATGAAAACTTCGACTTTGAATACATTGTGACACTAACAAACCACAACAATAAAACAATCGAAAATCAAGAAATTACATTCAATGTTGACGGTAAAACATATACAAATACAACAAACAATAATGGACAAGCTACAATCACATTAAACCTCAAAAAAGGAAACTATACAATAACTGCAATATACAACAATATCACAACAACAAACAAATTAGAAATCATTGAATATGACCTGGAAAAAATCGAAAGTAAAGACCTTGAAATGTTTTATAAAGACGGATCAAGATTCACCATAAGACTCACAGAAAACAACACTCCACTGACAAACAAGACAGTTAAATTCACAGTCCACGGAGCAACATACACAAGAACAACAGACAATCAAGGTTATGCAGGAATCGCAATAAACCTGAACAGCGGAAAATACAACATTACAAGCCAATACATCAACCTAACCAAAGTAAACAGCATTCTGGTAAAATCAACAATCAACGGAAATAACCTCGTTAAAATGTTTAGAAACAACACACAATACCGTGCAACATTCTACAACAAAAAAGGAGAACTCCTCAAAAACACACAAATCACATTCAACATAAACGGAGTACTATACTACAGAAACACAAACGAAAACGGAACAGCACAACTCACAATCAACCTAAACACAGGAAAATACATAATAACAGCAACTAACCCAGAAACAACACAACAACACTCAAACACAATAACAGTAATCTCAAAAATACAGGAAAACCATGATTTAACAAAATACTACAGAAACGAATCACAATACACCGTAAAAATCATAAAATCCAACGGACAAGTAGCAGAAAAAGGAGAAAAAGTAACATTCAACATCAACGGAGTATTCTACGAAAGATACACAAACGAATCAGGATATGCTAAACTAAACATCAACCTCCAGCCAGGAACATACATAATAACCGCAGAATACGAAGGATGCCAAGCATCAAATAATATAAAAGTACTCCCAACACTACAGGCAAAAGACTTAACCAAAAAATACGGAACAGCTAATCCATTTGAAGCCACACTTCTAAACGGACAAGGAAAACCACAAACAAACAAAAACATAACATTCAACATCAACGGAGTATTTTACGAGAGAACAACCGATGAAAATGGAATATCCAGACTCAACATAAACCTGCAGCCGGGAGAATACATAATAACCTCCCAATACGGCACTGCAATAACATCAAACACAGTTAAAGTAACACCATAAACACCACAAAAAAACACCATCACCCCAATTTTATTTTAAAATGCATCAATAATACTTAAATTATTTAAATCATATTTGATATAATTATAAATTAACTTTCATGAAAGGAGACCAAATATGAATTTGAAAAAAATATTGATTTTATTAATAATTCTAACGATTTTCATCAATATTTCAAGTATTTATGCAACAGACAATAATACTGAAATTTTAAATGAAAATGATAATTTTAATTTATATGTTGATATAAATAACGGAAATAATGATAATACAGGCAATAACTGGGACAATCCAGTTAAAACAATTCAAAAAGCAATAGATTTGACACCACCCAATGGAACTTCAAATATATATTTGAGTAATGGAACATTTACTGGTGATGGAAATACGCAACTTAAAATCGAAAATAAAAATATTATAAACCTTATTGGATCTAACAGCACCATAATAAGTGGAGAAAACATATACAAAATATTAACCATATCCAATACCACAAAATTAACAATGAAAAATATCCAGTTTGTTAATGCAACCATTAGCAGCAATTACGGATCAGTAATAGACATCAATAAAGATTCAAATGTCATAATTGAAAATTGTATAATAAAGGACAATACGAAATCAAGCATTTACAATGCAGGAAATCTAACAATAAACAATACATTATTTAAAAATAATAAAGACAGAGTTAATGACATTTTTAATAGTGTTTTAGGTGGTGCAATTAGAAATATTGGAAACCTGATAATTGATAACTCCAATTTCACTGAAAATTATGCAGGAAGCGGCGGAGCAATTTACAACAGAGGAAATTTAACCCTTTCAAACTCCGCATTCAGATATAACAAAGCAACATGCCATGGAGGATCATTAATAGAAGACAGTATTAAAACCCGTGCAGACGGAGGAAGAGGTGGAGATATCTGTAATTTCGGTAATGCGATAATAACTAATTCAACATTTAAAAACACCGAAGTAATCGATTTGGGATATCATGGAGGATCCATCTACAACAATGGAACAATAGTACTTAAAAAAGTTGAAATATCAGATATAAATGGAGCTAAAGTTTCAGACCCAATTGGAAGACATTCTCTTGGAACTGCAATAGCAAACATTGGCGATATCACAGTTGAAGATTCAATAATCAAAAATATCATTACCGTACATGCTTACCAGGGAAGAATACAAGGAGCAGTTCATAATGAAGGGTTATTTACTGCTGTGAGAACTGTTTTTGAAAACAATCAGGCAGAATCATTAGTTTATAATCCAATCTATTATGATATCGGTTCCGGAAACATTTACAATACCGGAGAAGGACTTTTAAATGTTACTTCATGCGTATTTTTAAACAACAACACATATGCAATGTCAACAGTAGTTCAGGATGTAATGATTCGTGCAGGAAGTGCAATTTCTCTTGAAAACAACTCCTGGAACGGAGAAGATCCCTTAAGCAATTACCACCTCTACGGAACATTAAATGTGACAAAATACTGGAAAATATCATTGGAACCTGAATACACAATCCTAAACATCAGCGAAAAGACAAACATCACTGAAGTAATGACATTAATGTATGAAAAGCATACGGTTGACTATTCACAATTACCTGAATTATACGTTACATTTACCGTTAATGGACAAAACATTACCAAAAAAATTGTAGACGGAAAAGCCAGTGTGGAATTTAATCAAAGTGACGTTAAAGGATCATATAAGGTCATAGCAAATCTTGGAGGAAACATACAGACTGCAGATATTGATGTGGGTAAGGAATTATGCGATATGGATGTGGAAGCTGAAGAAATTTATTACGGCGATGATGCCACATTTTACATGACCGTGACTGGAAATTACACTCATCAGCCAACAGGAAAAATTACGGTTATTATTGACGAACAAAAATACAGTGCAAACATCAATAATACAAAAGCTAGCCTAAGTGTTTCTGGTTTAATCCCAAAGACCTATGATTTAATTATTAAATATGAAGGAGATGAAGACTACTGCAAATCAATTTTCCATAAAAATTATACCGTATCAAAAAGACCTACACATATTAACATGACCATAGATGAAATTTACTATGGAGAACAAGGAAAAATTAAAATAACAATAGATCCCGAAAAAGTGTCAACACAGGCATATCTCTACATAACAGATGAAAACAACAAAACAACGAAGAAGAATACATATGTGAGAAACGGAACTGAATTAACCCTTAAAAACTATGCTGCCGGAGAATATATTATTACACTAGAAACATGGGAAAACAGATACTACGAATCCTGCAATGCAACAGCAATATTTAAAGTCAAAAAGTATGAAACAAACCTGACAATAAATGCAACCGACATTAATGCAGGCGAAGACGAAATATTGACAATCACATTAAACCCTAAAGGAGAAGTCGCAGGAGAGGCAACATTAATAATAAATAACCACACGGAAATAATATTTCTTAAAAACGGAGGAAATACAGTTACAATCAACAACGTGACCGGGGGAATATACAATGTAACGGTTTACTTCCAGGGAGATAAAAAATACGGCCCAAGCAACGCAACATCAACATTTACAGCCAAAAAACTCCAAAGCAACATAACCGCAAAAATAGAAAACAGCACATTATATATTGATGTAGAACCGAAAACAACCGGAACCGTGCTAATCTACATAAACGATGAAATTTATGAAGTTAACTTAACAGACAGTAAAATTGAACTGCCGATAAACTTCACCAAAGCCGAAAACAACATATTCATCTACTACCAGGGAAACGGATACTACAACTACTCAACATACAACTTAACATACGAATACGAAGAGTTAGTTAATTTAACCGGATATGATGAAACATTCTACAACACACAAAACGCAACATATTACATAACATTAACAGACGAAGAAGGATACGGAATAGCAAACAAAAACATTACAATAACAATAAACAATGAAACATACACAGAAACAACAGAGTATGACGGAAGCATAACACTCAAACTAGACTTAAATGTAGGCAATTACACAGTCACGGCACAATACAAAAACAAAACCCTAAAAAACACGATAACAATACTTGAGGACGCATTCCTAAATGGAAACGACACACAGGCATACACAAACATTGATTTTACATACACAATACAACTAAAAGACCACAACGGAAAAGCAATAACAAACGCAGAGATTAAATTCGAAGTTGACGGAAAAACATGCACAAACAAAACCGATGAAAACGGAATAGCAATACTTAATTTAAACCTCAAAGAAGGAAACTACACAATAACAAGCACCTACAAAAACATTACAAAAACCGCTAAAATCATTATTGTTGATGATTCACACCTCATAGGAAATGATGTGAAAGCATACTCAGGAGTCAACTTCACATACAGAACAAAACTAACAGATCACAACAACAATCCAATGACAGATGTTACACTAACATTCACATTTGAAAATAAAACATATACCAATACCACAAATTCCAATGGAGAATCAACACTAACATTCAATTTAGAAACCGGAAACTACACAATAACAACCAACTATAAAAATACAACAATAGAAAACATTTTCGAAATAATTGAAGACTATATTTTACGCGGAAACGACATAAAAGCATACGCAGAAACAGACTTCCAATACAAAATCAACCTAACCGACCACAACGGAAAAACCATAACAAACGCAGAAATAACATTTGAAGTAGACGGAAAAACCTACACAAATACAACAGATTCTGAAGGTAAAGCAGTCATTAATTTAAACCTTAAATTAGGAAACCACACAATCAAAACAACATACAGAAACACAACAACTGAAAATAACCTCGAAATGATTGAAGACTATATCTTATCCGGAAATGATATTAAAGCTTATGCTGAAACCGACTTCCAATACAAAATCAATCTGACCGACCACAACGGAAAAACCATAACAAACGCAGAAATAACATTCGAAGTAGACGAAAAAACCTACACAAATACAACCAACAATAATGGTGAGGCAATATTAAACCTAAACCTCAACGAAGGAAACTACACAATCAAAACAACATACAAAAACACAACCGCAACAAACGAACTGGAAATAATAGAAGATCACTTAATCATAGGCCAGAATATCCGTGCATTTGAAAAAACAGACTTCAAATACACAATAACCTTAACAAGAACTGATGGAACTCCAATCAACGGAAAAACAGTCACTTTCGTAATCAACAACAGAAGATACACTTCTACAACTAATGAAACAGGACAAGCCTCAAGAACATTAAATCTGCCGGAAGGAAACTACACAATAACAGCAATATATAAAAACACAGCAATAACAAACAACCTGACGATAATTGAGGAATATAACCTCAACGCAACTAACATCAGAGCATACGCCGAAACTGATTTCCAATACAAAGTCAACCTAACCAATCATGAAGAAAAAGCAGTTAACAATGCAGAAATAACCTTCAAAGTTAACGGAAAAACCTACACAAACAAAACTGACAATAATGGTCAAGCAATATTGAATTTAAACCTTCAAAAAGGAAACTACACAATAACATCAACTTACAGAAACATCAAACTTACAGGAAAACTTGAAATCATAGAAACCTACCAATTAACAGGAATCAATGCAAAATCCTATGAAAACTTCGACTTTGACTACATTGTGACACTGACAAACCATAACAACAAAACAATCGAAAACCAAATAATAACATTTGATGTTGATGGTGAAACCTATACAAATACAACTGATAACAACGGTCAAGCGAAAATCAATTTAAACCTCAAAAAAGGAAACTATACAATAACAACAAAGTATAACAACATTTCAACAACAAATAAACTTGAAATCATTGAATATGACCTAGAAAAAATCGAAAATGAAAACCTTGAAATGTTTTACAGAGACGGATCAAGATTCACAATAAGACTCACAGAAAACAACACACCATTAACAAACAGAACTGTGAACTTCACAATAAACAACAGAACATACTCAAAAACAACCGACAATCAAGGTTATGCGGGAATCGCAATAAACCTGAACAGCGGAAAATACAACATTACAACCCAATACAACAACCTAAGCAAAGTAAACAGTATTTTGGTAAAATCAACAATCAACGGAAATGACCTTGTTAAAATGTATAGAAACGACACACAATACCGTGCAACATTCTACAACAAAAAAGGAGAACTCCTTAAAAACACACAAATCATGTTCAACATAAACGGAGTACTCTACTACAGAAACACAAACGAAAACGGAACAGCACAACTCACAATCAACCTAAACACAGGAGAATACATAATAACAGCAACCAACCCAGAAACCAGTGAACAACACTCCAACACAATAACCGTACTCTCAAAAATACAGGAAAACAATGATTTAACGAAATACTACAGAAACGAATCACAATACACTGTAAAAATCATCAAATCCAACGGACAGGTAGCAGGAAAAAGTGAAAAAGTAACATTCAACATCAACGGAGTATTTTACGAAAGATACACAAACGAATCAGGATACGCAAAAATCAACATCAACCTGCAACCAGGAACATTCATAATAACCGCAGAATACGAAGGATGCCTAGCATCAAACAACATAAAAGTGCTCCCAACACTACAAACAAAAGACCTGACAAAAAAATACGGAACAGCAAATCCATTTGAAGCAACACTCCTAAACGGACAAGGAAAACCACAGGCAAACGAAAAAATAACATTCAACATCAACGGAGTATTCTACGACAGAACAACAGACGAAAACGGAACAGCAAGACTCAACATCAACCTGCAAGCAGGAACCTATATAATAACCTCCCAATACGGCACTGCAATAACATCAAACACCGTAAAAGTAACACCATAAAACACTCAAAAAAACCATCACCACATTTTATCACAATTTATAAGTTTTGTCAATGCTTGTTTCTTTTTGAATTGTGTTTTAATTCAAACATTACTGAATTTGAATTATACATTTATCTTGTCGAAATGTTTAAATAGTGATGTATACATAAATGATAAGTGAAAGATTCAGAAGGTAAAAGCCTCCAAGAGGTTCAGCCTCCTTTAGCTTCGTCGCCACAGGCGACGACATTATACGGCGAGGAGGTTCTTCAATCTTCATATGCTCTTTTTATAACTACATTGTCAAGCAAATCAATAAATGAAGAATCACCATGCTCTACACTTTGAAAAACAGACCAGACAATTATGTCTATAATCTGAAGTCCCTTATGGTTTACAGAATCTTCATGTTTTATATCAACTGTATAACAATTAACATTATCTAAATTAGGTAAAAACATATTATTGAAATTATCTACATATTTTTCTTTTGGTTTACACTTATCTATGATTATATTAGTTGGATTAGTTATTTTTAATTCTTTTGCTAATTCTGAAGCTATTGTATCATATAATATATTATAATCATGATTATTAACTATTTTATACTTATTTTTCTTATCCAATACAACAACTACTGCTTCATAATCCAATTTATTAAGCTTCTTTAATAATTTTTTTAGAACAGATTTAGGTGTTCTATTTCCCTTGAGTTCTTTGGATTTACCAATTTTTTTCATATGTATAATTCTAGCTTTTTTTACTAACCTATCTAATGTATTTGGATTTTTTACTAGTATTGCACCAATCACGAAGTATTTCGTTTGTTTTGCTAGTTCTCCCGATTCATCAATATAAATATAATCCATACTATCTAATATTCGTTTAATACTTTAAAACATTTTTCAAAACTTAAGTGTAATAAAAATATTACTAAACAAAATAACGTTTTAGAATCAATTTTTCTACAAAAGCAATCTTATAAAATGAATATAGGAAGTATAATAGTATTAAAGTAATTCTACTGATAATTAAATTTAATGAATTTATGAATTAATAGAAACCTGAAAAAATTTCACTAAAACACAGCAAAAATTCCATCACCACAATTTTATTTTAAAATCCATCAAAAAAACTTAAACTATATAAATTATATTTTACAAAAATACAAATGTCTTTTGAATAAAAGGATAACCCTTCAAAAGGAGGTGAAAATAATCAAGCTGAAAGGTATTATCGTATTATGTGCAATATTATCAATAATCCTACTGATTAGTCCGATTAATGCGGAAGAAAACATTACGCTTCAGGCTCCCAATATTGACAATGATACTATCATAATTACAGAAGAGAATATTCAAAATTATTTTGATGACACCAATACTTTGAATTCTTCCTTTGAAAATAAAACTATCTTTTTGGAAGGAGAATTTGATTCATTGGGAACTTTGAATATCAACGCTAAAAATGTAACAATAACAGGGAATGAAAAAACGATATTGACAAATACCGTCTTTTTCATTGATGCGGATTATGTTACCATTGCAAACATTACCCAAAATCTGACATATCCTTTCGAAGACAATGATAACAGCGGAATATATGTCAATGGGAATGATGTTACTCTTTCCAATATTACTTTATATTATGTAGTTCCTCGTGATATTAGTGCTATCGGGATAAATGCACAATATAAGAAGAATTTTAAATTGCTCAATAGTGTGATTTATTTTGAAGCAAATAATCGTAATGACGGAACAGATTATGCGATTAATCTAGAAGGATGTTATAATGCAACACTTGACAACAATACACTTGAGGCATATTTCCCGCTCAGGACAATCAACTTCGAAACCGGAGGTGTGAATCATGTTGCAGGAATATGCATTATAAGAAGTGATGATTTCAAGTTAACGAACAGTAACTTAACAGTTAATGTAAATAAAAGACCTATTAGCGCATACCCTACATTAGTTGCCGTGAGAATTGTCAATTCAAACAACGGTATTGTCAGAAGCAATGACTTGTCAATGGAAGATTTTGTAACCAGTCTCGGATCTGCAAACTATCTTTACGGAATAGATGTTTACACTTTACGGAATTTATCCATTGATTCTAATAACATTTCCATTAAAACGGATGGAGGGGTGATGGCTGCAGGTACAGCTTACGGTATACAGCTTACAGGACCTCTGGCAGATGTGAATATCACAGGAAATGATATTTACTCCATTTCAAACGGACCTAATTTAGGTATCTATTCACAAAATGCATACGGAGAAACCTCTCTTCTTATTGAGGATAATGATATCAACATTACCGGTCTTGCAGGACAACATGAATGGGCTTTAGTGGCTGGCATTGAAGTTCAGGATTCAAATGACACAATCAGAAACAACAGAATTTCAGTTCACAGTGTCGGTGCAGTTACAGAAAACTCCAATCTTTACGGTATCAGTTACAGACAGAATACCGATGGAGACCATACTTTCGATATTGAAAACAATCTTGTATTCAGTGAAGGATATTATGCAGTTTATCTGCTCTCATCAGTTGATTCAACAATCAAAAACAACATGCTTGTTACATCAAGAGAAGATGCACCGGATAAGACACTGGAAGGATATAAGGAAGGACCGAAAGAACATTCCGGAGATACCTTCTACAACAATACAGTCTTAAACGAGTACACTTACTGGTCCAAAATACTAAATACAATTGATGGAGGAGAAAATACGACCTATATACCTCCAGAAAATGTAAATAACCGAACTAATACCATTGACGGTAAGATAGTGGATCCGGAAAGCGGAAATCCAACTTTTGATTCCAATCCTATGAAAACTGGAAATGGAACAAAACCTGTAAAACCTAATTTAAATCCTGATGAAAATACTCCTGGAGGAAATGGAAGCGGCGACGGTGAAGGATTGAATGATTTTACCAATTCAACTACAAAAGGAGGCATTGATGATTACACAAATGCCACTTCAAAAGCTGAATTGGAGGATTATACCAATACCACGAAAAATGCCCAAAAAGATGATTACACAAAAAGCAATACCCAATCACAGGATGCTGATTTAACCGAACAGGAAGTTAAAGACAACTGGGAAGACTATACCAATCATGACAATAACAATGACAATGAATGGAAAGATTATACACAAAATCAAAGGAATTCCCAGAAGGAAAGTTCTAACGGAACATTTATCGACAACAGCGATAAGCCACTGGATAACGGTATTAGCCTGCCTGATTCAAAAGTTCCTAGTAATATGACTTCAAATACAGAGGGTGGAGAAATAATTACTAATTCAAACAACGGTGAACTTATAAGTACAAACAGCAGTACTCCAAGTATTACCGGAAAGGAATCAGCGAAAAGTAAAGACAAAACCAGTGAATCATCAGATTCCGATACAAGCAGTCCGTCCGCAGCAGGTGCAGTAAGTCCATCCAACGCATACGAAATAACCAAAAGTATAACGGATACACCTAAATCAACAAACATACTTATTCCTATTGTTTTAGGTTTGTTAATACTTATGTTATTAGTATTTGGATACAGAAGAAAATCTAAAGATGAAGAATATTAGTCAAATTAATTTTTGACTAATCAATTTACTTTTTTTAAATAGAATTTATAATTAATTAAAATCCATCATAATCATCAGAAGCATTGAATTATTATAGCTGGTTTTAATTATATGTTATCAGATATTGAGATTATAATTCTGGATATCTTTGATGTAGATTACAAAATATCAAAATAAAATCATTAATAAAATTTATATAATTTTTAAAATAAATTAATATTAACCATCAGTTAAAAAAGAGATTGAAAATATGGATACAAATATTTTCCCAGAAAGTCCTTTTGAACCAGGACATCATGTTTCACCAGACAAATTTAAAGGAAGAGAAGAAGACATTAATAAAATAATCAGATATATGCCGAAAATTATTAATCAAGGAATACCAGAACATTTCTTTATAATAGGGAAAAGAGGAATGGGAAAAACATCATTTGTAAAGTTTATGGGCAATAAAGTTGAAGAAGAATTCCACATGCTTCCAATATATCTCAATAATGAAGGTCAGGATAAACTTGAAGATTTAATACAAAGTTTATTAGAGGCAATATTTAAAGAATTAGACAAAACTAAAAAGGGACAGAAAATAATTGAAGAATTTATAGGAAGCATTAATGAAATAAAACTGCCTGGAATAGGAATTTCACTGAAAAATAAAGAAGATTTCGTTGAAAACGTGAAAAACAACTTTGCAGATTTTTTACTCAACATAAGCAAATCCCTTAAAGAAAAAAACGGATTGTTTATTATTATTGATGATATAAATGGATTATCAAAAACTTCCGAATTTCCGAATTGGTACAAAGGATTATCTGAAACAATAGACTTCAGTGACAATTTTGTTCCGGTGGCTTTTACATTAGTTAGTTATAAAGAAAATTTCAATAAACTAACTAATTTAAATCCGTCATTTTCAAGAATATTCCATTTAATTGAAATTGATCATTTGAATGATGAAGATATTGAGTTATTTTTCATAGAAAATTTTGAAAAATATAATATTAGATTTGAAAACAAAAAAGCACTGAAACATATGGTTTATTATTCATGGGGAATGCCATTAGTTATGCAGCAGATAGGTGAAGAAACATTTTGGAATGTTAAAAACGATTTAATTAGTGAAGAGATTGTTTTTAAAAGTGTTTTGAATGCATCCATAGAACTGGGCAATAAGCAGATAAGTTTAATATTAGACCAGATTGAAAATGATGAATATGAAAATATCCTTCTCAAATTAGGAAAGCATAAGTTAATTGAATTTGAAATTCAGACATTAAAGAGATATTGAATGATGAGGAAAATGAAATTTTAAATGAATTCCTATTGAGAATGGAAGAACTGAATATTTTAGAACATGTGGGTAAAAAATTAAGGAAAGATATACCTTCACCAACAGATTGTATTTCGTATATTTCCTAATTAAAGCCAATATTAACTAAAAAAGATTAGTTAGAAGCTTTAAACTTAGTTAAAGCAAAACTAACCACTAAAACACCAATTATAATTATACAATCGACCATTAACTCAAAGGTTTCCGCCTTGCCGAATAGCTGGAATATTCCTATTGCCCAGATTATGATTAAAAATATCGGCAATACATATTTGATGATTGTTTTCCAAACTTTTCCGACCTTCAAAAGCCCGTGTTCGTTTAATATCGGTATGAAATGATCAAGACCGTAGAACCATGCAAATATTATGCACTGGACTCCAATCAGAAGAAGTATTCCAAACTCGTTGACAAATGAGTCTATGATTCCCACCAGATAGCTACTTATTCCGGTTGTCAGCATCAGTGAGAAAAGACACCCTACAATGGACAGTATTGTTGCGGCTTTCTTACGGGACATGTTCAGTTTGGCTGAAAATGAATTGAGCATCGGCTCGAAAAATCCTAAAGCGGAAGTAATTCCTGCAAAGAGTATTGCCAAAAACAGCAACGGTGCGATAATTCTTCCAATCGGTCCCATGATGTTGAATATCATCGGGAACACAATGAATATCAGTCCGGTTCCTTCAGTAATCAGCTGAATCATTGGAGTTCCGGCAGTCTGTGACATGAACCCTAAAATGGAAAATACTCCGAATGCTGTAAATATTTCAAATGCGGAGTTTGATGCTACAACAATAAGCACGTTATCCGTCAGACGTGAGTTTTCAGGAAGATAGCTTGCATAGGTAACAGCGATTGCCTGACCCATACTCAGTGAAAAGATGATTTGGGCAAATGCCGCAAGCCAGATGTTTACATCAAGCAGTTTTGACCAGTCAGGAGTCAGCAGAGTATTGATTCCGATAGCTGCACCGGGCAATGTCAGTGCATAGATTACAATGAATCCCATTATTACAAAAAGAGCAGGAATGAGAACCTTTGAGAACTTTCCGATACCCTTATCCACATCCTTATGTGATATGAACCACAGTATTACCCATAATATTGCCACACCGACCGTTGTCGGAATCAAAAGGAAACTTGCAGTTTCCAGATTGGAGCTTCCTCCGACGACATGGGTGAAATAATGTACCGTATCGGTTCCCCAGCCGAAAGTGAAACTGCTTAAGAGATATACCAAGTCCCAGCTCAGTATAACCATATAATATATTACAACTACAAAGACAAATGACACCAAAATCCAGGCGATAACTTCAAATTTGGGATTGATTTTCTTCAGGATATTTGAAAACGAGTCCTTAAAACTGAATCCTACACCATATTCCAATATCAAAAATGGAATGCCCATAATGGCTATTGCAATGAAGTACGGGATGAAAAATGATCCCCCACCGTTGGAATAAAGCACATAACTGAAACGCCAGATATTTCCCAAACCAACGGCCGCTCCAATCATCGCAAAAATAAATGATAAAGATGAATCCCATTGTGCTTTTTCACTCATAGATTAATATATTATTATTCATGGTTAAATAGATACTTACTCGAAATTTTTACGTATGGTGTTGAAAAAATCTTTTACTTCACCAGTTAAATTAATTTCCTTGATATTTTTATCCATTTTGATTTTTTTAGAAAAATATGCCTGGGCAAAAGACCTGCTTATGAAGGTTACTCCGGAAAAATCAATTATAATATCTTCATCAGGAAAATCATTGATTTTGGTTAATATTTCAGTAGCTGCAGAATTTAATTCTAAAGAAGGATTAATCTCATCCTTAATGATTATTGTTTTCATGATTTTACCTCCGATAGGCTCATGAATCAATTAATATTATCTAATATGAGTTATTTATATCTTTTTAAAATAATCTGTTAAAAACAATACTTTTATAAAATTTACAATACAACTTAATAGTGATGAAAGTTTTTGACAAATTTATTTTAGGCGATACGCAGAATATCGACTGGTGCTTTGAAAATACCCATTTTAATCAGAGATTGGCGCAAAACGGGATTAAACGGGAATATATCGTTGATGCGATAATGTATGAAGAGCCGATAAGATATGAAAAAAGCGGAAACGATGAATATGAAGTGATTTATGAAGCTCCACCTAATAAGGACTATAAGGAACTTAAATTAATATTCGCATGCCATGGAAACACAATTGATCTGGTTACGATAATGCCTAACTTTCAAACAGCAACAAACCGTCAGAAAAAGAAATACCAGTCAGACAAGCGGAAAGACATTGAAAAAAAGCGCCTAAAGGCAATATCAAAAAGGAAATGGTAATATGGATTTAGCAAGCCAGATTTATGTTAGAAAATCCTGCAGGAAGTATTTGGACGATGAAATCGACATGAATCAAATCAACGAGTTTCTGTCCAATGTGAAATCATTAATTCCTGAAATCAGTTATTATTATGAAATTCTAACCAAAGATGAAGTCAATATAAGGACAAGATGGAAAGCGCCTTATTATTTGGCAATATATTCTGAGAAAAAGGATAATTTTGGAGTTAACGCAGGATTCGTGTTTCAGCAGCTTAGCCTATACATGCAGACATTAGGCATTGGAAGCTGCTGGGTCGGAATGGCATCAGTTAAACAGGACAATCCTGATTTTGTAATTTTAATAGCTTTTGGAAAGTCAGATGATTTGACAAGAGATATTTCACAGTTTAAAAGAAAAGACCTATCTGAAATAGCTGACAGTCCGGATGATAAGTTAAAGCCTGCACAGCTTGCACCATCAGCAGTCAACTCACAGCCATGGTATTTTAAACATACCGATGAAGGATTTGACATTTATAAAGTCAAACCTAACGTTTTGAAAAGAAAAATAATCGGAAAATGGATGGACATTGATGTTGGAATTGTACTGGCGCATTTATACGTCTCAAATCCTGAAACTTTTGAATTTGAAGTGAAAAACAAAAAAGATATCAAAGGCTATTCATATATCGGAAGCATAAAAATTTAGAACAAAGGATTATTCATCCCTTGTCAGATTAAATGTTAGTTTTCCGGTTCCGTTTTCAGTTATGTTAAGCTGGTCACACTGCGGATTGAGCTCTTCGAGAAGAGCTTTACCGTCTTCAGGTGACATGAAATACGGCAGATATCCAATCATGTCAACAGGATATATCGTCAGTTCGCAGGTATCATTGACCAGATCCATCTGAACGAAATAATCCCTTTGGGTGTCTGCACGGGCCAAATCAAATATGAAATTACCCATACTGTAGCAGATTGGTTTTCCCTTATACATTTCAACGCCCTGAGTTACATGAGGATGGGCTCCGATAACCACATCTGCACCGTAATCTATCAGTTCATGAGCTATCCTTTCCTGGTCTTCATTCGGTGAACGTGAATATTCGTTTCCGAAGTGCATATAGACTATAATAAAGTCAGAACCGTTTCCACGTGCTTCAGAGATTTGTTTTTGAGCATCTGCTGAGTCATATGCAGAGTAACCTGGCGCTGAACCGTTTGCATAAGGCAGTACTTCATAACTGTATTCTGCAAAGTTGTCTGAATCCATATAGTTAAGTATAGTTATATTTCTTCCGTTTACTTCTTTTGTAACTGACTGGTGAGCATCGCTTTCGTTTTCACCGGCACCCATAGGAGTCATTCCGGCCTCGGCAACGTATTTGATGGTATCCCTCATCCCGTCAATCCCATAATCGCAGACATGGTTGTTTGCAAGGGTTGCAATCGTGTTGTTGTTCGCCTTGGCCAGAGGAACATACTCAGGACTGCATTTGAGCGGAACATCGCCTTTGACTGCAGATGTTGATGTTGTTGCCGCATTTTCAAAGTTTACAATCAGCAAATCGACATTTGAAGTTACGTTTGAAACTCCTGCAAACGGAGATGTATCAAGGCTTAAAACGCCCGGCATGTTACGTGCAAACATTACATCTCCAACAATAGCTATGGAAACGTTTTCCTTGGGCTCGTTTGAATTGATATCACCATTATAAAATGTTCCAAATGCCGCCACAGCAAGAAGAACCACCAGAATAATCACTAAAGCAATTACTATTTTTTTAAAACGCATTTTTCTATTCCTCAACAGCCGCTTCATCCTCGCTGAAAAGCTGGTTCAGCATCCATTCCGCATCATATTCCATGATGTCGTCATATCCCTGGCCGACACCTAAAAACATGATTGGCTTTTTAATAACATAACCTATGGACAATGATGCTCCGCCTTTGCTGTCAGCATCGGCTTTGGTCAGGATAACTCCGTCAATGTCAATGGCTTCATTGAATTTAGCCGCCTGCTGGGTTGCATCATTACCTGTAAGCGCATCACCGACAAATATGACAAGATCAGGTTTTGAAACCCTTTTGATTTTTTTCATTTCATCCATAAGGTTTGTATTGGTCTGCATTCTTCCGGCAGTGTCAATTAATACCAGTTCTTTTCCCTGTGCCTTTGCGTGTTCAACCGCATCAAATGCAACAGCTGCCGGATCTGATCCTTTCTGGTGCTTTATGATTTTTACTCCGACATTGTCAGCGTGATGGGTGACCTGTTCAATAGCTCCTGCACGAAAAGTGTCTGAAGCGGCAATTACCGGAGTGTAGCCTTTTTTAAGGTAATAATTGGCCAATTTACCGATTGTTGTTGTTTTTCCGGTACCGTTAATACCGACAAACATCACTACCAGAGGTTCTCCCTGAGCCTTTTTCTCCTCAATCATTTCAGTCATGGATTTTCCAGGGATGTCGATGATTTCAGAAACCGCATTTCTTAAAGCATTGTAAGTGTATTCTGTAATGTCGCTGCTTCTTTTAATCTTACGGCCAATTAGATCGTCCTTGACAGATTCTACAACTTCGGTTGCAACTTCCATTGCAACATCTCCTTCTAAAAGACCCATTTCAAGTTCCCATAATGTGTCTTCAACATGTTTTTCTGAAATGGTTTTTTCACGGACAAATGAGAATAGTCCTCCGGTTCCTTCAGGAGATTCATCCTCATCCTTATTCCTTGACCAGAAGTGAGACTTTTTCTCCTCTTCCCCATCTTCAGTCCCCTCTTCCTTATCATCAGATTCCTCTTCTTCAGGAGATTCATCCTCATCCTTATTCCTTGACCATAAGTGAGATTTTTTCTCCTCTTCAGGCCCTTCATCATCAGATTCTTCTTTATCATCCTTGTTTCTAGACCAGAACCGGGATTTCTTCTCTTCGGCTTCTTCAATCTCTTCAACTTCTTCAGTGGCTTCATCCTCATCTTTGTTTCTAGACCAGAAGTGAGATTTTTTTTCTTCTTCAACATCAGCTGAAACATCTTCAGAAGTTTCCAATAATGTAGATTCGTCAATTTCTTCTTTTTCTTCTTTTTTACGGCCAAATGAGAAAAATGACCGTTTTTGACCGGTTTCTTCCTGAAGATTATCTTCCTGTTTTGCTTCTTCGATAATCTCCTCTTCCAATTTGTCACTTGTACGTGAAAGTTTCTTTTTTAATGATTCAAACAAAATTAACCCATCCATATAATTTTATTTAAAAAATTTAATTATGACTATTTATATTTTTCATATTATTTAAACAAATTTAAAAGCAATTTATATGATAAAATGAAAAGTCACAGAGATTAAAAATAGCTTTGATAATTTTTAATGAAATCGGTTGAAGTATAAAAATAATAAAAAGGAAAATTAGTTAAATCAATAACTAATTTTGAAAATGAAAATCTGAATGCTTACTTCATTACCAAAGTATCGAAATTGATGAAGTTTGTAGCACCCCACCTGAACATTACAATACCTTTAGCTCCGGAATTAAGGGCAGTCTGGGCATCATTTGCCAGCTCTGAAACAGGAAGCGGAGTGACATCATCGTCTGAGCGATAAGCCTGAAGGCCAGTCCATACCTCAGCGCCTTTCGAATTGTCAACGAACCATTTTGTGACAGATCCTATCCAGGATGTGCCGCTGTTGTAATTTCCCTTATAGACCATCGGAGCGATGAAGTCGAGGTATCTGCTCAATGTTGAGTAATCCTGACCGTAATAGTAAATCATGCTGCTTGGCTCAGGCATTATTGCGGCAGATGCCATACAACTTGGATTGACAGCCTTGATAGCGGCCACTGCATTTACCACAAAGTAATTTATGGAATCAACACCGTTAGGATAGTTATGTGCTGTTCCTGGGAACCTTAAATAGTCAAAGTGAACGCCGCTTACGCCGGGAACGCCAGCATAATATCTGGCTTCATCAATTTTTGAATTAATCAAATCGTAATTGTATGATCCGTCACTATTGGACAGAGTGCTCCATCCGCCATAGTAGGCCACCTGCATCCATATATGAACCTTCATTCCATAGTCGTTTGCCTGTTTTATCCAATGGATGACATTATTTTCACCATATGCAGTAAATGCGTAGGAGTGCAATATTATATGCTTTGTTCCGCTTGAAGCAAGAACCTCAAAGTCCACATCATTCATGTTTCCATACCTAAGCCAGTATCCATATCCGTGAGGAACGCCTGAACTTATCTGCAAAGTGGAATCGCCTGAAAACGGAGCGTGATCATAGTCTCCTGCAAATGAATATGAAACGTCATATCTTCCGGCGGCGAAATTATTCAAATCAAAATGCACAACACCGTCCTCGTCAGTGCTTTGTGTGTAGGTGTTTGAACCTATGTTAAACTTTATTTCCCTTCCGGGCAATCCATAATCCGCCGTTAACAACTTGAGATTATATGTGAATCCGTAATTCTTATAATATGTTGGAGTCAGAACAATGATAGGAGCATATTTTCTCGGGTTTACTGATAAGACTGAAGAGTTTTGAGAAGGCAGCAGAATATCATCGCCTAAAAAGAAATACCTGACATTATAGACATCATCCCTCAGATTGATTGTCAATGAAGCGATTCCCGCTGAGTTTGTGGTTCTTGTATAGTTTACGCCATTGATTTCTATGATAACCTTCTTACCGGTCAGTTTGACAGTTCCTGAAGAGAGATAAATGTTGAATTTTTCTCCTCTGCCTTCGGTTACATAGAACGTATGAGGTACGATTTTAGTTTGAAGGTTTTCAATGACAACGATTTCAACAAGTTTTCTTGTAAACTTATAGTCCGTGGAATTATAAAAGACTGTAGCTGAATAAATGCCTTCATCACAGTCTATTGTGAAATTGGCCACACCGTTTTCATCACTTACTGCAGTGTAAGTTTTTGATGCGACATTCAGATAAACCGTCTGATTTGAAAATGTCCTGTTGTTTTCATCATACAATGTTGCAGAGTATGTCGTGTTTGCAAGGACGGTTGCGTCGGAAGCTTCAATGTTTGCTCTGGTTCCTCCATAAGTTTCAACAGCTGAAGTTGCGGATGAAGCGCCATAGACTGAATTGGCCTCATGAGTGAATTTCAATGTGTAATTGCCCTGAGCCAGATTCAGATAAAAGCTTGCAACACCGTTTTCATCGGTAATCTGTGAATAATTGCTGTCGCCGACAGTCAAATTGATGATTTCACCGGCAACACCGTAATTCAGCCTGTTTGTCAGTGTGGCTCTGACGGCATCGTCATCATTCAATCTGAAGACATAATCCTGAGTCGTCAGCCTGGTGTCTGAGTTGAGATAAACATGAATGCTGTTTGATGAAAGCTCACCGTTGATTTTGTTGTGGCAGGTTATGATATAATCTCCAGGCCCCAAATTGATATTGAGTTTGGCATTGCCGTATTTGTTGGTCTGACGGGTGTAAATTACCCCGTTGACGTTAAATTCCACATCACTAAATTTTAAGGGATTGCCCTGAGCGTCCCTGAATGTGGCCCAGTACTGATGTGAATCCCTGTATATCTTAACCAGATCTGATCCGTTTATCGTCGGAAGCACCGTAATATTGTTTGAATGGGCAAAACCGTCATTTGAATTGTATGCAGTTATGACATACTCCCCAGGGTTCAGATTGATGTTTAAACGGGCTACACCGTTCTGATTGGTGTGGCGCGTATAGAATACCCCATTGATGTTGAAAGTCACGTCACTGAAATCCAGAGGTTCTCCTGCGCCGTCAAAAAATGTTGCCTCATACTGTGAGCCGTTCCTGTAATACTTGACCAGATCATTTCCGGATATTGTAGGCAATACGTTGATATTGACCGCCTTATGGGAATATGAATACTTTTCAGTTCCCAAAAAGTAAACGTCTGACAGGTATTTGCCCGGAAGCAGATTGATTGCTATGGATGCCCTGCCGTCAGTGTTGGTTGTTCTTGTATAGTTCATGTCATTAATGCTGATTATTAACTTCTGATTTGCCAGAGGAGTGTCATTTGAATCATACAGACCGACATTGAGACGTGTTCCATTTTTATAATGCATAGATACGTCGTCTGCAGCGATGCTGACGTCCTCCAGTGCAGTGCTGTTGTCCTGAGCGCAAACGCAGCTCATGGCTAAAAACAGCACCATAACTAAAGAAATGAATATTAATCTCTTAATTATAAAACCTCCTTGTTTATCTTGAATTTACTGTAATCTTATTGGTTATGCTGTACTCGTCGTAGGATGAAGTGACGATATATTCGCCATTCTGCAAATTAACATGCAGTTCAGCAATACCGTTTTCATCTGTCATGTTAGTGTATATTGCTCCGTTAATGTTAAATTCTATGCTTTGATTGAAATAAGGATTTCCCTTACCGTCGATTAATCTGACAGTATAATTGCTTTCATTTGTGTAGCTAACAGTATCATTTCCGAATAATGTCGGAAGCACCTTGACGATGTTTGAGTGCATAAACTCTCCGTATTGGGCTGTGACAATGTATTCGCCCGGCTGCAGGCGGATGTTGAGATTGGCATATCCTGAAGAGTTGGTTGCTCTTGTGTAGAAAACCCCATTAATATTGAAAGTTACGTCTTTATTGACAACAGGATTTCCAAGACCGTCCAATGCCCTGATGGAATAGGCAGAAGCATTCCTGTAATATTTAGTCAGGTCATGTCCGTCAACCAGGGTAGGCAATACCTTAATCACGTTACTTGACTCGGCACCGTTGGGATCGATGCATGTAATGATGTAGGTTCCGGGATTAAGATTGATATTTAACTTGGCACGGCCGTTAGCATCGGTGTTTCTTGTATAAAACACTCCGTTGATGTTGAACGTGATTGCTTTTAAAGCCAATGGATTACCTGAAGTGTCCTTGAATGAAGCATAATACTGGGTGGCGTTTCTAAACATCTTGACGATGTCGTTACCTGAAATGGTGCTCAATATCCTAATCTTTGAGGTTGTTGAGTTCGCTCCAAAATGCCCGTTATAGCTTGCGGTTACTGTATAATTGCCCGGATTGAGATTTATGGCAATTGAAGTCGCTCCTTTATCGTTTGTGGTTCTTGTATAGTCAACGCCATTAATGCTGACAATGACCTTTTCCCCAGAAATAGGATTGGAACTGATGTCCTTTAGATAAACATAAAGCCTTTCAGGACCTTTGGCATATTTTTCCACATTACCTGAAGAGATTTTCACCCCATAATCGTTTGCATACAAATCATTGCTGTTTACGAAATTATTGTTCAGTGAATAGAATATCTCATACTTTCCGGATTTGAGTGCCTTAAGTGAAAGATTGATGTAGTTTCTTTCATCACAGCTGTTGAGATACCAGGTTAAAACACGTGGAGCAGCATCATATGTATAGGTTCCTTTGGATAATGCGGCACTGCTGAATGTGAATCCTTCGGGAAGGGCAAACCTCACAACCGGACTTGAACCGGAAACGTAGCTGACCTGATATTTCAAATCGATATTTTCACCCACTAAAGCGGAGCTGACTGGAGTCAGCAACTTGAAAATCTCCACACTGGTCTTATCGAACACATGGGTTCCCAGATACATCTTGTCGGGAGTCATCGGAATTGAGTTTTTGGAATGGAAAGTGCCGAAATAATATAAGTCATCCCTTAAAGAAGCGGTTGAACGTCCCACACCTGCACCGTTGTCGTTGGAAGTGTATGTGTCAACACCGTAGGACAGTCCGTTTTGGGAAGCCGTCAATTTCCAGTGGTAAGTCTGAATGTTTCTCCTGTTGACGCCATATGAATCAGTATAGGTAATCCTGATGGCCGCATCAACAGGATTCAAGCTTGCGTCATATGTGCCTTTCTGAGACTTTGAATAGACGTTCGGACAAACAAGATACTGGCCAGGCTCCAGCTTGGAAACATGATACAGATTAGGAAATACCACCCCATAAGTTCCATCGCTGGCTTTAATGACGAAATGTCCCAATGAATCTCTGGATATGATATTATAGATTCTTGAAAGGTAATCATTGGAAATCACGTTATTTACAACCATTTCACTGGCTATGCTTTCAATTTGCCTGAATGAGCTGCCGTCGGTTACGCCGCCGTTACCGATGAGCCATCCGTTTGAAGTTACAATTGCATGGGCAAAATAACCGTCTGAAGTCTTATATTGCTTTACATAATCGATATTGCCCCAGCTGCCGCTTTCAATGGATAAAGTAACGGCATTTGTTGCATCACGCCTGACTGATATGACTCCTTCACTGTCACTGACATGCAGTACAATTGAACTGCATTCGCTTAAGTTGACCAAATCGTCATCCGAAGCAGTATCTTCAATGACATCTATTGGAGTGCCGTCGGCAAGCACAATATCATTAACTGCCGTGTCGTTGATGGAATCATCGGCTGAAACAGCAGACACACATAAAAAGAAAATAGTTAATGATATAAAAATAAGAATTTTTAAATTGTTTTTAATTATAAACACCTCATTAGAAAAGTATGTTCAATAATATAAAAATAGATTACTGTTAAAATGAAAAAAAAGAAAAAAAGTTATAAGTAATTAATAGCCTGTTACGCCGCCCTGAGCTGCAGCCTGGATTTGCTGAGCCTGACCTTGAAGATTTGCCAAGATATCAGTAATCTGCTGTAAGTTAGCCAACATCTTATCCATACTGTCTTCCAAATCCTTTTTTTGCCCAGCAATAATCACTTTAGCGCCTTCAGCATCTTTTTTAACAGCGTATCCTGCACCAATACTTATAATTATTTCATCAGTGTCTTTAAGTTCCCCTTTAATGAAAGAACCAGCACCTACAGGTACAAAAGCCTCAACAGCTTTTTCACCATTCAAGTCATCTAAAGTGTTGGATAATGCATCAACTTCAGCGATTGAAGCCTGAATCAGTTCGATTTGCTGGCGAACCAAATCCGCTTGCTGGTTATATGCATTAATTTCATTAATGAGTTCGTTTAATCTTTGCTGATCTTCCATAATAACACCTCGCAAAGTGCATTATAAAATTTCTTTTACAATTGGGTCTTCGACATCTTCAGGAGCAATTTCGGTGATTTCAGAAATTTTAATCTGGTTTCTGTTAATACCGTGTTTGCTTCCGAAACGTTCATAAATTTTTTCTTCGATATCAGCTTCACTGGTAGCTTTATATTCTTTTACAAATTTATGAAAATCATCGCCCATTACAAAAGTACCTTTAACTCTGTAAATTTTAGTTATCATATTAATCCCTCAGATATTTATAAATCATCTAAAAAGCCTAATGCTTCTTCAACTCTAGCCATTTCAGGACCAGTACTATCTTTCGCAACAATTGCCCCATGTGAATTTGCAATGGAACATGCTCCAACCAAAGAGATTCCTCTTCCGACAGTACCAATATCTCCTTCAACACCAAATACTTTACGAGAAAAGTCAACTTCACTTTCAACAGCAGTGCTACTGATTAAAAACCCTTTGTTTGTTACGGATATTAATGATCCTATAATATCGCTGCCCACCATTGATGTGGCTTCGACATCAACATCCAAAGTGCTTTCTATTGTATTGATAGCATCTTCGGATAGGAACGGACTTACAATAGCTCCATTGTCATTTGCTGCGACAATGTTACCCACAGCAGTGTAATTGCCGGGAATTGCAGCCACGTCAAGTCCCAATTCTTCGAACTGTTTAACTTCTCTATCTAAAACATGTGGGGAAACAACTATACCGTTTGAATTAGCTACAGATAATGAACCGATAAGGCTACTTCCAGAAATAGAAGACTTAACTGCAGGGACTTCCAATATTTCCTCAACTAATTTGACCTTTTCGTCAATTAAGTTATAAGGAACAATAACAAAGTCATCAGTTACCTGAATGAAAACCCCAATGTTCGGGTTTCCTACAATATCTATTCTTCTTAACATATTGTTACCTCACTTGTTAAGTATTTGAAAAAGGTACGATAGCTATTCTGCTAAAGTAGCTTCTACAACACCATCATCATCTTTAACTGCTTTTACAGTGATTTTTGAAGGTATTTTCTGAATACCTCTTGCCCAAATTACATGATTGATAGATTCATCAAGTTTAACTTCTTCAGCTTTCATGTGTTTGGTTAAGAAATTTTTAACTTCCCTAATAGCTCTAGGAGCTCTGATAGTCCTTTTGACATTTTTTACGTTTCTAAGTGGAATTGTGTAAACTCTTTCCATGATAAATCCCCCTTATAATTTAAGGCTGTTTCTTCTCCAATGTCTAGGTTTAGGTCTGTATCTAAGTTTACGGTTAGTTTTAGCATAAGCCCAGATTGGAATTCTCCTATTTTGTTTGTTTGCTTTTGCCATTCTTAATTTTCTAGCTAATGGTTTATTTCTACTCATTTTTTCACCTGTTAATAAAGCATAATTATTATTTATATCCTATAACTCGAGTTTGATAATGTTCCGGGAAAATGTCCAGAGAATTTCCTCCCTTCTCATCAATCAGAGTCCTTATTTCAACCTCATAATCGGAACTGTTGTCCTTATTGCTTTTCTCATGAGATATCTCAAAAAGATTGGATGTTATCAGTTTAACTGATTTGTGACCGAAACTGTCCAGATTAATGTATTGGACGTTTTTCCTATCTTCAAGACTTCTGATCTGATTGACATTGAGCTTTGGAGTTCTGTCATCTCTTCTTGTTCCGTCGGCAATTATATCATATTCATCAGCAACATGTTCAATGACCGTCTCATGAATGAACTTTATTCCGTCGTTTGGAAATCCGTCATCCATAATCATGCTGCAGGTTTTATCCAAAATGTCCAAATCAAGATTGAGGACCTTATGGTCAAAACCCAATGATTTCGCTGATTTTCTGGCAGGAACATATGAATCATAGACACCAAAGTTTGCAGTGCATAATTCAACGTCAAGACCTAATCTGTTAAGCATTACAGCCATAAAAGATGAGTCTTTTCCACCACTATATAATACAGCCGCTTTCATGGATACTATTTCCTTGTAATTTTAATCTCCCTTTTCTGACCGGCAATCTGTCTTAGAAGAACTTTTAACTGTTCATCTGTGACTTTTCCTCTTAAGCTGCCTGCCTGAGCGGACTGAATCAGCTGAATTTCAATCTGATTGACAAGCTCCGGTTTGGTCAGTTTAAGATTAGCCAGTCTGTTACGAGCTTCAGAAGTTAAAATTTGACCTAAAATCTGTTTTTTCTGAGCTTCGAATTGTGCCTGTGCAGCCTCTTGTTGTTGCATTTGAGCCATTTGCTGCTGTTGTGCCTGTTGCTGTGCAGCAGCCTGTGCCTGCAACTCAGCCATTCTTTTTTGACGAATTTCATCAAGATCACTCATATCAAACTCTCCAATATAATTTAATTAGTATTTTGCAAGTTCAGGAATATCTTTAATGATTTCACCAGCGGTTTTATCCAGGAAAGATCTTCCTTGAGGGGAAACAACTCTTCCTCCTTCAACTTTTTCAACTAAACCTGCGTCTTCTAATTGGTGAAGAGCGTTTCTAATGATAGCTCCACTACCTTTTCTAAATACTTCAGGAGTTACACCACGGTCTTTTTTACCACCGTAGAAAGTTCTTAAACTCATTACTCCAACAGGTCCATCCATGTACACTCTTCTAATGATAGATGCACATCTT
>NZ_JAZUMY010000022.1:0-14318 GCF_045603845.1 Methanobrevibacter sp. | reverse complement strand
TTTCTAATGATAGCTCCACTACCTTTTCTAAATACTTCAGGAGTTACACCACGGTCTTTTTTACCACCGTAGAAAGTTCTTAAACTCATTACTCCAACAGGTCCATCCATGTACACTCTTCTAATGATAGATGCACATCTTACATACCACCAATCAGCATTTTCCGGTTTTCTTTCTTTGTGAACACCGGTTTTAACAAAATTGGACCATGCAGGGGAATTGATTTTATCATTTTCTTTAAATTCTTCTGCGACTTTTTCAATTAATAAATCTGCAGGTACATCAAATACAGTAGTCATATTAATTCTCCAATATTTTATTAAATAATTGTCCTCTTAATCCACTGTAAATTTAAGACCTAAAAAATAGGGCCTGTAACTCTAAATTTAAGTAATTCTTAAGGCTTCTTTTTGTAAATTACAGCAACATGTCCTCTAACATCGATGAGCTTGCATCGAGTCTTTTCGACAATTTCTGCAATATAAGTATCTTTATCTCTAGCGATATTTTTTGCAAATTTAAGTTTGACAATTTCATTAGCCTTAAGCTGGCGTCTGATTTCTTCAATGACATTGTCATTGACGCCGCTTTTACCAATGTTGATTGTCATCGCGGAAAGAGCTCTATTCATCATTTCTTTTTTTGATTGACTCATATTTAGCTCTCCTTTTATTTTTCTTTTCCTTACTGTAAGGAATTCTCATAACATGGCCACATTCTCCACAAAAAATGTTAACTTTCTCGTCAACCAGCCGGACGGACGAATTATGACCATAGTAAAGGAACTTACCGCATTTCCTGCAATACCTTCGAGACCAGTTATCCGGAATCTTGGTATTGTACTTGGTGGACAATTTCCTAGCCAGCTCAACATACCTGTGTGACCGTTCGGGATGGGTGATGAATTCCATCTCGGCACGCTCAAAAAGAATGTTCATTCTTTCAATAGCTATATCAATCATCCATTTAGGTCGTCTTCCTCTACTCAAAAATATCCTCCTTAATTGTCGGATATAATATTCAAAAATTGAATTAAAATGATTTGCGCAAATTAAAACAAAAACCATAGTTAATGAATAACCTTAGGTTAAGATGAATATTAAAAATAATTATGATTTTCACTATTAATAAATGTTATGTTGAAATGGGCAATATCCGAAGTTTTTATTTTTCATCATGATTTTAATGCAAACATTCCATTGAGTTCTTTTCATATGAGACAGATGAACTCAAATATATTGCCCTGAAAAAATTCAGAAGAAAATTCCTGAGTATGGCGGAATTACATTGAAAATATTGCTTTTACAGGACTCGAAGCAATTTTTACAAGTTGATATAATTTAACCTTTTTATTAAAATATTGATTTAACAAGGTAAAATTGTAATCAGAAGAAACTGAGCAATTTATATAGTAAAATAACCCAATATAATTTTGTAAATTTAAAATAATGCCGGCATATAAATTAATTTATAAAAAAATATGAGGTTGTTTTAATGATGAGAATAATACCCTTAGATAACAAAACTAAAAACAGATATGATTCGCTTTTCAAAATAGCGACACATGCATTCGTCAACGCTCTTATTCCATTGCTGGATTTGCCAGAAGATGACTACATCATCATATCAAATGAGATATTCAAGCCCGGCCGTGACGTAAAGATAATGGACATACTGCTTCAAGGAAAAGAGGGGCATATCAATATAGAATTTCACAAGCAGCCCTTGTCAAAATCCCATCTGAACAGAGATTTTGAATATGTGCTGCAGTGTTATTTCCATTACGGTGAAACGATGGAACAGAAAATCGTCATTTTAGATAAGGAGAGAAAATCCGTCAATAAACTGCAGATTTTAAAGAATCTGGAATATGAAGCGCAGTGTTATTTCACACCGAAAATTGACGGTGCGACAATATTAAATAACATTAAAGACAAAACCGTAGATAACGAAACATTAACCGAATACGAACAATACGTATTCTCCATATTACCGCTCACCAACCATGGCCACGATAATGTAGAGAAGCTAGTTGAAGAGCTATGCCGTTTAACGGAAAAATTAAACATCCCAGAAAAAAACAGGGAAGCAATAGCCTTCTGCCAAATGATACTGGTCGACCTATTCGTTAATGACACGGATCTACAAGAAAAATTATTGGATGTGATACGAATGACATCATCATGCATAGAAGAAAGAGAAAACAGACTAAGAAACATATCAAAAGAAGAAACAGAGAAAGCCAAAAAATTGCAGAAAAAGAAAAACAAAAAAGAATAAAAGCAGAAGAAAAACTTAATGAAGTAATATCCTTTGTTAAAAACAACTTAGACAAAAATACAACACAAAAAATATTAGCAATATCAAGAAATTAATTAAAAAAATAATAAGGGGAAATAAAGCAATTTTAAAACAAAAAATTGCACATCCCCCAATTTTTTAAAAACCTAATATACCAACCACACAACTACCTTATAATTTATATATAACCTAAAAATTAACGGAGAAATTAATATGACCTCATCATGTATAGAAAGAAGAGAAAACAGGCTAAGAAACATAGCAAAAGAAGAAACACAGGAAGCCGAAAAAAGAGCAATAGAAGAAACACTAAAAAGAATACAAGCTGAAGAAAAAAGAATAGATGTTGAGAAAAAAAGAATACTAGAAGAAGAAAGAAGAATACAATTAGAGAAAAAACTTATAGAAATACATATTATTGTAAAAGAATATGCAGATAACCCAGATAAGAATGATGAACAATATGTCCGACAAAAAATATTAGAAATAGTCAGCGATTGTGACTTCGATTAAAATGAAAATATAATGATTTATTAAACCACTTGTTAACCAACTAGTTAATTAAAACATTCATGAACTTAATTAACAAAGACATGTTAATAAAAAAAGAAAAAATAAACCTATTGATGTACGAGTAACCAGTCCATGAAGTCAATTTCACCAAAACTTAACTCTTTTTCACCGTTAACAACATCAATAAGAGTTAAAACAGCATCATCAACACTTAAATCACTTACATCCAACTCATAAACATTATTATCATAAATATCCAAACTTTCAGCTGAACAAACTCCCATAGCTTCAGCTTCCAGGTTTTCATGGATTTTAGCATCAGAATAATCCCTCAAAGCCAGTCTTTTCTCAAGAATTTCCGGACGGCATCTCAAGACAATAAGTTTATCGGCACCGGAACATAAATGAGACAGATGACCTTCAACAATCAAGTTATCATGTTCAGATATAATCTCTAAAAGCAAATCATTTAATCCGTCAATATCTATAATCTTATACCCTTTATCATCATCAATTCCTAAAACAAGATTGTTATCAATAGCCAAATCATTAACTTTAATCAAATCATAATTCAGCTTTTCTGATAACTTTTCACTGACAGTGGTCTTTCCAGTGCATGGAGTACCGCTGATAAAAATAATATTGGACATGATATCTATTTTTTTAAAATAATCCTTAAAACATCCTCATCTTCAAGAACATGGTCCGGTCCGACTTTCTGACCTGGGAATTTGACTGATGTTCCCCATACTTTAGCGTGACGGAAGTTTTTCACAAATTCACGATGAAGCTTGCCACATGCGTCAATAACTGTTGAGCCTTTCTTGATAACCAAAGGATCTTCCATGTCCGCTTTTCTGCCCTGCGGCTTTAAATAAACCCTGACCAGATCAAGATTATCAAATATCAGGTCTTTAAGCTCATCGATATTTGTCTTTTTATCTGCTGAAATCGGAATGAAATCCGGAATATATTTTTTAAGCTCTTCAATGTAATCTTCATCGACCAAATCGACCTTGTTCAACAAAATTAGCATCGGAACATATGATTTGTTCCTGTCAAGCACGTCAATGAACTGGTCTATAGTTACGTCATCCCTGAAGAGGACATCTGCATTGTGCATTCCGTACTCATTGATGATTGATCTTATTGTCTTTTCATCCAAATGGGTTAAAGGACATGTGGATGATACTTTAACACCGCCCAGCTTTTTTCTGTTGACGGTTACATCAGGCGGACGTTCATTAGGCCTTATACCGATATTTCTGAGTTCTTTTAAAATTACGTTAAGATGCTGCGGGTTCAAGGTATCTAAAACAACCAAAATCAAATCTGCAGTTCTTGCAACAGACAAAATCTCTTTTCCTCTTCCTTTACCGCTACTTGCACCTGTAATAATTCCAGGAATATCAAAAACCTGTATTTTAGCATTTTTATGCTCCATAACTCCCGGAACAATGTCTAAAGTGGTGAACTGATAAGCTCCGACCTTACTTTCAGCGTTTGTAATCTCATTCAATAATGTTGATTTACCAACAGACGGAAATCCTACAAGAACAACAGTAGCGTCTCCGGTTTTTTTCATGTGGAAACCCTGTCCCTTGTGACCGGAACTGCTTCTCTGTAAAGATTCCTCTTTTAATCTTGAAAGTTTAGCTTTTAATTTACCAATATGGTGTGAAGTAGCCTTATTATATGGTGTCTTTTGAATTTCTTCCTCAATATCTTTAATCTTATCTTCAATGCCCATTAAATCACCATATTAAAAAATATAAAAAAAGAGATCAGGAGTTAAATCCCAATCTATCTAGTTGTATTTGTTGTACCGGAAGAACCAGAACCTCCTCCAGCAACAGTATTGTTAAAGTTTACTTGCCATAATGATACACCGTTTTCCATATGAACCATTGTATATACATCCTGGTTTGCACCACCCAATAGGTATAATTGAGTGAACATGGAATTGGATAATTTGTTGTCAATCAATATTGGAGTGTAGACGTTTCCTTCACCCATAAGGAAGAGGGTGTAGTTTGCATCTTTTACGTTTCCAACAGATTCGTTTTTAACAAGATATCCGTCTTCAATAACCATGATATTTGAAATGTTCAATGGGTTGTATGGAGTACCATTAATTATAATTTCACTGTTGTTGTATGAAGACAATGCTTCAGTGTATGCGGTAGTTGAATTATTGCCTGTTCCCCTTTGGATAACTGCATTTACGATTAAACCGGAATCATCGATTAAAGGCAATTTGCCGGTTGATCCAGGTTCAACAGTTACCTGCTGTGAAGGAACGTAATAATTGTAGTTTTGGGAACTTTGGTTTGTAAAGTTCCATGCACCGAAGTAACTCCACCAACCTGCTTTTTGAAGCATATCTGAACTTGCAACAAATATTACAGGACGTGGATTTGCAGGGTGAGTGAAATTAACTACCGTATTAGCCTGCTCATTAGTCAAGTGATATGTGTTGACCAATGTGCTGGTAGCATTCTCTGCAGTCATAGGTAAAATCACCTTAAGGATATCGGTGGATTTACCATAGTCATCAGTGTAATTGTATAATGCTTCCTGAGCTTTGGTACCTGAGGAATCCAGCATTCTGAATACTCCTGCAGAGTACTCCAAATCGCTCGTTGTCATCGCCTGACCCAGCCAGTACGCACGGTCTCCTGACTGAGAACCTCCATCGAATGTTACTTGTCTGTCAGCAGCAATCTCAAAGAGGTAACCGAAGTCCCACCAGGATGTGATGACTGTTGAATTATCTGAATTCTCATTAATCCAGACCATTGAATTCCACATCGCATCGTTAGTACCCGGAACTACCTGATTTGCAGTGACATAAGCACCGCAGACAGTAGGGGACACAAGTGCAAGGACAATAGCTACAATAGCAATGTACTTTTTAATTGGAATTCCTTTGTCGGTTGCTGATTTTTTGGATTTGATGGCATAGATTGAAGCTAAACCTAATCCGACAATGACCACGAATAAAACAATACCTAATATTAGGTTTATTTGAGTTAACGGATAAGCTGCAAGAGCTCCGGCAAGAACCACAACAAATGCAAGCCAATTGTCATTGTTCAGTTTGTTTTTAATATAATCTGTTGCATAACCTATGAAGATACCGGTCATCAATGCGAACGGTAAAACGATAGTGGTAATGAACCTTGAACCTCTGGTTACTGCTAAAATGGTAACTAGAGTCCATACAACAAATAAACATGCGTATAAAATCGTTAAACGTTTGGTTTGAGTAATTTCATCCTGAGTTTCACCGAAACTGGACAGTTCACCAAGTGATAATTTGAATTTGCGTCCATCGTCGATTTTTTTGGAAGCTGAAACCCTGTCAGCTTTGCTAGGTTTGGATTTGAGCTGCTGCTGTTTAGGAGCGGTTACTTTTCTGAGTTTGAGAACTCTTGAAATTAACACATATAAAACAGTTAAACCTGCAAACATTACAGCGATTCCACCCATACCGTTTACTACACCGTTTGAGTTAGCTAAAAATGCTGAACCCATACCTGCACCGAGAAGGTTTGGCATTTGCATCTCTGCAACGGAAATCAGTACGTTAGGGAAACCACCGACTACCCTAGCAGTGGATTGCAATGAAAGCAGTGAAAGTAAACTGTTGAAGATTCCAAGTGCACCGTCAATGCCTCTGAAGAATGAAATGCCTATAAAACCGATCACTAAAAGAATGATAATTGATAAGACTTCCTTCTGATGTATAAACCATGAGAGCTTATTCGGATATTGATTCTGATTATCGCCGATATTAAATACAAAGCAGGCGATTAAATATACGACTGCGAAAATACCCATTAAACCTACGTAAAAGATGTAACCAGTCCATGAAATGGAGAAAAGTCCTATTGAAATAATGGATAGCAATGCATAAACTATCTTAAGCACAATATTATCCGTTCTTATACACTCAACAAAGAAGAATATGAAGAACAGTGAAAATATGTAATAGAACATATCTGTATCGAAAAATCCAGGGAATGTGTGCGCAAAGTAGTTTGGAGCCAAAGCTATAATCAGTGTCGCCGCAATAGCACCATAATCATTGGTTAGCCTTCTTGCAAAAATAAACGCAGGAATAACAGCTAATGATGCAACAACAGCACCAGTCCAGAATGCGACTTCCCTAACGGTATGAGTTCCGATGAACTGATTAACCATATCGTGGAAAAACGTCGTTATATAAACAATACCCAGTTCGTAATTAATTACATTACCGTCCGGAGCATACCTGTGTAAATCCATCTCCGAACCATCATCTAATTTCAAATCTCCTACATAGCCGTGATCTGCATAATCTTCCGTCAACCTTAAGTTATAATATGAATCCATTTCACTGAAATAAGGAAGACCTGATGAATCAACGTAATCTCCTTTGATTTCATTAGGAAGAATAGTAAGATCAGCTGCAGGAGCTCTTAATGCAAAAACAACAGCTAAAAGAATCAGTATGATGACTACTGATTTAGCTACTGTTATCATTGTTTCTCTATTCATAAAATCCTCTATTTTCGTTCGATTATTAAAATTTAAAATTAATTATAAGAGTAATTGTGTATAGTTAGTTATAATACTAAGCAATCACCCAAAAGGGTCAATTAATCATAAAACTAAATAAATGTTAGTTATAGGATTAACTAATGCAATTTAATAAAATATTATTTTTATTATCGCATCGGATAAAAACATCAAATATCATTAATGTTTCTATTAATGTTTATATATTATTTTTAACATTATTAAGTATTTTGTATTTAAGCCAATATTATAAAAAATAAATGCATTTTGAAAAAAATTAAATTTTTCCAAAATTACTTTTTGAGTTTATATTTGAGTTCGTCCAAAGCGCATGTGAAGCGGCATCTTGGAAAACCCTTGCATCCGACAAAGTCTCCGTAACGGCCGGAACGTTTAATCAGGTCCTTGCCGCAGTCGGGACATTTTCCGAGAACTTCAATCTGTCCAGGTTCAAGATGTTCCTTGCCGCAGTTTGAATCAAGACATGCGTGTTTAGGAGGTTTGCTTCCAAATGAAATCATAGGCAAACCGCACTTTTCACATGTTTTTTTAAGGAAACGTGCACCTTTAGGAATAGAATAAGTATTATTGCAGTCAGGATAATTTGAACATCCCACAAAATAGCTTTTGTTTCTAGGAGAGTATCTTTTAATGAGGTTACCGCCGCATTTGCACTTGCCGACAATATTGCTTTCCTGATAAGCCTCATAAAGTTTGGAGCCAATCTCTTCAGTGTTCTTGTCAATGTCAACTAGAATCTCCTTGACGTCCTTTTCACCTTCTTCGATAACGCTGGAACGGGTTGTGACTTCCTTATTGATACCTTCCAATTTATCTTCTAGATCCCTGGTCAATTCCTCACTGGTCAGGTTGTTACAATAGCTGCTCAGCGTATCAATGAGATTTTTACCTAACTGATTGACAGAAATCTTATTTCCGTCTATATATTTACGGTCGTATAACTTATCGATGATATCAGCACGGGTAGCCTTGGTACCAAGTTCCCTTTTCTCCAGTTCCTTGATTAATGAAGCCTGGTTGTAACGGGCAGGAGGTTTGGTTTCCTTCTCATCGGAAATCAGTTCCTTAACACTCATTGAATCTCCCTCTTTCACTTCAGGGAATTTCTCATCATCAATTTTTCTGAACGGATAATGTTCCATCCATCCCTTATGAGTGACCTTTCTGCGTCTGAAACGGAACTTTTCGCCTTCAATGTCTAGGGTAGTGCTCATGGTTTCGAATTTTGCGGCCTCGAAAAATACCGCAATGAATCTGTAAACAATCAGGTCATAAATCTTCTGTTCGTCCTTGGACAATCCTTTTGGAAGAATTCCTGTAGGGTGAATAGCAGGGTGTGCCTCATCATCTTTTCTGCCGTTGTTCGGTTTAAGTTTGGCAGGCAATTGGGAAATGTGCTTTCTGTATTCTGGATTATTTGCCAGCTGCTTGAATATGGTTGAAAATCCTAAACTTTCAGGCAACTTTTGGGAAGAAGTACGCGGATATGAAGTGTAACCTGAACTGTAAAGATTTTGAGCAATTACCTGAGTTCTTTTAGGAGTGAATCCGAATACATTATAAGCTTCAGACTGCAGACCGCCCAAATTGAAAGGAACAGGAGGTTTTGTGGTTGAATTGGAAAACTCAATCTTGTCCACCGTAGCATCCTTTCCCTGACATTTGCTGAAGATTTCCTCAGCCCTTTCACGGTCAAAGATGTTTCCGTCAACATGCTTGATTTCAATGTCTTCGAAATCAAGTATTGCCCTGATAACCCAATATGGCTCAGGCACAAACTCTTCAATTTCCTTTTCACGGTCAACAAGAATAGATAAGGTAGGAGTCTGAACACGTCCTACGGATAATTTTAAAAATCGTTTTTTGGACTTTCGAACAGCATTGGATAGTGCAATTGAAATGTTCATTCCGAAATAATAGTCCAGAATGTGGCGGGCAATACCGTTGTCCACCTGATGCATATCTATATTGATCCTATTCTCGTAAGCTTCAAGGATATCCTTTTTAGTCAATGTGGAAAACTTCATACGGGAAGATTTGGCCAGTGACTCTTCACCGCAGGCATATTTCAAAGCATTATAACCGATCAATGTTCCTTCAACATCGTAATCGCATGCATGGACATATGAATCGGCGCCTTTTCCAAACTTTTGGATAGCCCTTACATAATCACGGGTATATCCGCTGGTCTTTTTGTTGACCTCATAGGCAGGTGCCCAATGCAGATTGAATGAAATGCTGCTTTTTGAGGTGTTTGGAATTAATGAGTATAAATGGCCAACACCGGATAGAACAGTGATATCTTTTGAATCCCTGCTTAATGTCCAATATTTAATCTTTTTATTATATAAATTCTTTTTAGCCTTAGAAGATAATGCTTTTGCTATTTTTTCAGCCGAACTAGGTTTCTCACAAATAATTACTTCATGCATTCTAACAAGTACTCCCCAAAATTTTTGTAATTAGATAAGATATAAAATAAATTATCATATATAAAAATTTCTATGAAAAAGCAAACGTGTTAATTTAATATAATTTTCGTTTTATTTTATTCCAGATTATTTTTATTCTTATCTTTTTATATTAACAAATAATGATTTGTTGGATTTTTTACAATCAGACCATTTTTTAATACCATATTAGATTATAGCGTTTTTAAAATTAGTAAAATGCATCTTGCCGTTCTTTTTGGTCTTTTGAAATTAATCTAATATGACCATGATAAATTCACTAAAGAGCTTAAATTACTAAAAAATAATGAATTGATAATGTAATATTTCATTTTTAAATTATATGTGACCCATAATTAATTTAATCATATAATACGAATTTTTATGAAATAACGACGATTTTAAAAAAATTTAGGAAATTATATATTAAACATCATACAAATAATTAATTATATTTCAGGTGATTAAATATGACAATAGCTATTGCTTTAAAGATTAATGATGGAATTGTTCTTGCAACTGATAGTGCATCAACCATAGTTGGAGAAGAAATTGAAGATGGAGTACGATCTGTTCGTCATACTTATTTTACTGCGGATAAACTATTCAATCTTAAAAAAGGAAGCCGTATAGGTGCAATGACATGGGGAAATGGGAGCATAAATGATGAATCTATTTCAACTTTAGTAAAAGATTTTAGGAAAGACACTGAAGAAAAGGAATATGGTACTGTTGAAGCTATTGTTAATGATTTCAAATCATTTTTAGAAAATAAAATTACCCCTGAAACATCATTAGGCTTTCTTATTGCAGGATATTCTAAAGGAGAGGGCCATCCTGAAATGTTTTTAATTAATATTAATAATGGAGATATTAAAGAACCAATGCCTCTTAATGCTGATGATCCTCTATCAATTTCATGGTTTGGAGAAACAAGTTTCCTGACAAGATTACTATTAGGTTTTGATGAAAGACTATTGAAAATATTTGAAGATAATGGAGTGGATAGGAAAACCATTAATAATATTTTAAGTGATTGTAGAGAAAAATTACAATTGCCATTAGGTGTTCCTGCAATGCCTATTAAAGATGCAATTGATCTTGTTAAATTTTTAGCAGATATCTCCGTTAATTCATCAAGATTCAGTCCTGATGCTCAAGTCATTGGTGGTCCAATTGATATTGCAGTTATTACAAAACACGAAGGTTTTAAATGGATACAAAGAAAACATTATTATGATAAAGATTTAAATCTAACTACTACTATGGAGGATGAATAATATGAATCATTGTTTTTCCACATTTAAATCTGTAGATGACTATGATAATCAGCATGCTAGCGTTATTGTGGGAGATTTAAATTTACAAACTTCTACATTCAATTTTCCTAAACAAATTGACAATTGCAATGAATATTATAGTTTTTTAGAAGAATTGAAAAAACTTCATGATAAAGTTGATTCTGGAGATTTAAGTGATTTTACAGAGTTAAAATTATGAACAAATACAATATACAAATTATTGCTCCTTGTCAGAAATTCCTTGATGATTTAAAGGAATATAATTTACCTATCCATACTCAACTTTGTGATACTATTCGGGAAGTTATTTCCAACCCATTTAACAGTAAATTCAAAAGATTAAGGAATTCGGATAGAGACAGAAGGGCTCGTTCGGGCGATTTTAGAATTGTATTTTTTGTAAGCAATAATACTATTCTTATAACTAAAATTGGTCTACGTAAAAATGTTTATAAAATGGATGTTGGATGTCCTAAGCTCAGTAAAAAACAATTAAGAAGTTTGTAATCTACTTTTTTATAATACAATCATGCTTTTTCCAATGTAAATATTATTGTTGAATGCCATTTTGAATAAGTGAATATGAAGAATTGAACTATAGACTCCCAATACCTATTCTTAAGAGTTATATTAAGAGGAAAAGTCATTACTCTCTAATTTCTTAATTTTTCTACTTTTCCAATTTTATTTGATTTCTTTCATCTGTAGCGGAAATCAAGACTTTTTCATCAATTTAATTTTTAAAAATAATTATTAATATTATTCATTTATTTAAATAAAAATAAATAATTAACCTTTAATTACTAAAATACTGAACTATTAGTATTTTATTACTCAAATATTCTTTTTTTAAACATTTGTTTATTAAACAAATTATTTTACATAACTTATTTTTCAGTATTTTTTCACATCTATTCTGGGATTTTGGCTTGCTTTTTGAAAATTATTTTTTGCGAAGAATATGGCTCATTAAAAATTGATTAAATCCTTTTGATTCTTCAATACTTTTCTGAAAATTTTTAAAATTAATTATAAGTAATACTATACTCTTAAAAATTAATAAGAATAATTATAAATACTTTAAATTACATATTATTAATATAAGATAAATATTATTTAATTTTAAAAAATTTAAATTAAATTTAGATGAATTTAGTAATTTTTAGGCTATTTTTAAGAAATTTTTTTGAAATTAAAATTAGTGAGAAAATGTGTTTAATATGGCATTAAAAGTATTAGAGTTATTTACAGTCAAAAATATTTTATGTAGTTTGTCAAAATTTGGTAAAGAGAGTTATAAACTTCGTATGATTACTGAATTCATTTTTAAATAATATGTTCAAGATTTGATTAGAGATCTTAATAAGCAATTTGATTCAGAGCATGGTAATCGTGCTTATCCTCGCGAATTGCTCTTGGGGGTATTAATGTATTGTTCTACATTACATATTTCCAATTTAACATCTGTTGCACGTGAATGTAAATTAAATAGAATGTTACAAGTTTTTACTTGTGGAGAAACACCGTCTGCTTCGACTTTTAAAAGGTTTTTTAAAGAAAACAATCGATTAACCTTAAAAAAGATTTTCTGCTGCACATTGTTGTAATTTAATGAAGAATCATTCTTAGATTTTAGTAGAATCTTTATTGATGGTACTGATGCGTTAGTAAATGGTTCCATACATTATAAAATAACTTGGGACGAAATTACTATGTTGGGATATGCTAAACAGTGGAAAATCTTACATAATAATCGTAAACAATCAATGGAAAGATTTATGGAAGAATTAAAGAAAAAAGAAGAATTTTACAAAGATGATGAAGAAATGACAAAACTTATTAAAATGGCTCTGAAACGTCCAGAAATTTATAATAAGAGAATTTATAAGAAAATACCTTTATTTACTGAAGCTTTGATGGGAAGAAAACAAAATTACGTTTCCATTATGTTTCCAGAGTCCATAATGATGAGAACCAAAAAAGGAAAATTCGATTTTGCACTAAACTTACAACAAATCATGTTAAAAAATAAAATATTATTTGGAGGACTCTTATTAGACAAACCAAATGATAGTAAGGTATTAGAAGAAGTATTGCTTGATATTAAAGAGACAACAGAGATTTTATTGGAATTACAGATGAAATATGGTCTGCGACGAAACTATAAGGAAATCAGCACATTAATGGAAAGAACAACATTCATTTTAGATTCAGGCTATTTCTCAGACCACAACCTAGAAATTACAGATAAATATGCAATTAATGCATTAATCATGCCCAAAGTTATTGCAAGACAAAGAAATAACAAAATACGCTCAGAAAACGATTTGAAAGAGAAAAACAAAAATACAAAAAATGATGATAAAATCAGCAAAAAACAAATGGAAAGAATCAATGATGTATACATATGTCCATTTAAACAAAAATCAAGACTTATAAGCTGTGAAATAATTGATAATGAAAGAAACAGGAGAAATGGCATTCCAGAACATTGGAAAGACCACAAATACAAACATGAATTTGATTGTCCAAACGATTGCCCTTTTCGCTCAATATGCAATCATCAAACCATTAATGATGATATTAGTCCTTTAAAATACGAAATGACAAATAAATTCACAAATCAGAGGTATATGAGCATGTACAATGAAAGATTCTCTGAAAGCGAAAGTATAAATGGATATATTAAAAATACGACGGGTATTTTTAAATTATTAACATCCGACAAAGAATCTGCTCAAAAAGAGATATACATCATCAACATGACATATAACCTCATCAGATTCAATAATATAAAAGGAACAGCATATTAATTAACTAAAAACTTCAAAAATTATGCCCCCACATTCAATTGAAGTTGATTATGTTAGTCTGTACTCCGTTTATATTGTCCAAAAATCATCACCAATCTGGGATAATTTCCATGAATTTTTGTGATGATCATTAAAAATCACAAAAATGATTGCAACTTCAATGATCAAAATAATCTTTGTCAAAACTAACAAATAAAATTAACCCAAAAAATAAAAGAACAAAACAAATTAAAACCTGGATAGTACTTAAAAATAAAAATAACAATTTCAAACCATCCAAATATTTCAAAAACACATTAACAACCATAAATTAATAAAAAACATGAAAAATATTAAACTAAGGAGTTATGGTGAAT
>NZ_JAZUMY010000021.1:0-2223 GCF_045603845.1 Methanobrevibacter sp. | reverse complement strand
CTAAAGAACCCATTGTTAAATTCTTCAGGATATAAGTATTGTCTTTCATCATCTTCACCAATGAATACAATTAAACTTTCATCATGCCCCAATGAAACTGCAGAGGTAATTATTTTTAAATAGCTTACAAATTCATTGTGTTTATCATGATCTGCATTAAGACCAAATGCAATCATTCCCCCATAACCATTAAACATTTGTTTTTTAGCAATGTCATGCCCTTTATTAGATTTCAATCCAGGATAAGAAACAAAACTCACTTTTTCTTGTGATTCCAACCATTCAGCTACTTTTTGTGCATTTTCATTGTGAGCTTTCATTCTTAAAGGAAGAGTTACAGATCCCCTCATAATCAACCATGCATTAAATGGACTTATTGTTGCTCCCAGATTGACTTGGGCCTGTTCACGAATCGGGTCAAGCAATTCTTTTTTATTTGCGATGATTGCACCACCCATTGAGTCCCCATGCCCATTAATGTATTTAGTTAAACTTTCAATTACATAATCGGCACCTAATTCTAGGGGACGTTGATTGAATGGTGATGCAAATGTATTATCAACGGATAGAAGTGCACCACATTCATGTGCAATTTTTGCAATTTCCGCGATATCTGATATTCCTATTGTCGGGTTTCCGGGAGTTTCAATATGGACCAATTTTGTATTTGGTTTAATCACTTTTCTAATCTCCTCTAAATCCGTTGTATCGACAATTGTAGTATCTACTTTAAATTTATTATTGAATAATTCATTCAAAAGTCTATATGCTGCAATATATGTTACATTTGAAAATACAACATGATCTCCTGATGACAAAATTGAAAAAAACAATCCAGATAACGCTCCTACGCCACTTGCAAGAACAATTGCATCTTCCCCATTTTCAAGGTTGGCTATTTTTTCTTCAAGATATTTCTGATTAGAACCTCCATTTCGAGTGTATAAAATCTTATCTGCACTACTCCAATTAATGTTTGTCGGATCATAAGGCAATTCATAACTGTTTCCCATGGTTATGGGGCGTTTAATTGCATTTGTTTCACTGTCAACATCATTTCCTGTATGTACTGCACGAGTTTGAAATCCTAATTCTTTTCCATATTTTCTTTTTGACATATTATTTTACCTAAAATTTAATTATGGATTATATTAAAAATTACCAGTATATAACTATTGTTATATTTTGACAAAAATATTTAAATAGTACTTTCACAATATTAGAATTGATGAAAAAATAACGATTGTTATAATTTTATAATATCTTTTTCATTGCTCGGGCGAAATTAAGGAAGTGATGAAAATGACAAAATCAATCAATACCAAAGAATTATTGGAAAAAAATACAGAAGAAATTCAAATAATCGATGTAAGAGACAGTGAAGAATTAATTTTAGGAAAAATTGAAAATTCAATTAATATTCCAAAATCAGAGCTATCATTCAATCTTGAGAAAATTGACAAAACAAAAGAAATAATCGTATACTGTAAGACTGGTGAGAGAAGCGGCAAAATAACTGATGAATTAAATTCTTTAGGTTACGAAGCATATAGTCTTGAAGGCGGTTTTAAAAAATATCAAGAACATATTGGAGGAATAAAAGCTATTGAACTTGATGTAAAAGGCCAAATGTGTCCAGGGCCAATAATTAAAATTGCTGATACAATTAATGAAATTCAAAACGGTCAGAAAATATATGTTGAATCGGATGAAGACGCATTTGCATCAGACATTAAAATATGGTGTGAGAGAACTGGAAATAAATTAGAATCACTGATTATTGAAGATGACATTATAAAAGCAACTATCATAAAACAAAACCTACCTGAAATTCCAAAGGATGATGATAAAACATTTGTAGTGTTTAGTGGAGATCTGGATAAAACAATAGCTGCATTTATTATTGCAAATGGAGCGGCATCAATGGGAAGAAACGTTACAATGTTTTTCACATTCTGGGGATTGAATATATTGAGAAAACCTGAGAAAGTAAGTGTTAAAAAAACGTTGATTGAAAAAGCATTCGGGTTTATGATGCCAAGAGGGACAAAAAAATTAGGGTTGTCTCGAATGAACATGGCAGGATTTGGTCCAAAAATGATACGCTCAATTATGGATCAAAAAGGAATATTGTCACTTGAAGAGTTAATAGAAAGTGCAAAAAGCCATGGAGTTCGTATTGTAGCATGTCAAATGTCAATGGATATCATGGGAATACACCAA
>NZ_JAZUMY010000020.1:0-2497 GCF_045603845.1 Methanobrevibacter sp. | reverse complement strand
AATTTGAAGGTTACGTATTCACCGACTACGGCCCTGCCGTCGATAGTTACACGAACCTTATAAGCGGTGCCAGCTGAGTAAAGCATGACAACATCCTTATTGCCTGTGATAACCGGTTTTGATGGAACTACAGGTTTAGCGACAGTGTAGACTTTCAATATTGCTGTTACATTATCTTTAGCAAGATCTTCCCAATTGACACCATCCACACTTCCAAATGAAACGTTTTCCTTATGATGATGTCTTGAATTAGATTCGAAAGGTAGAGAACTATTTTTGAATACAACTTTAAAAGTATCATTTGCTGAAATTGGAATGTATTGTGTTAATTTGATGGTATGATAGCCTGCAAATGGGCTTACGCCATTTTGTGTGTGTTTTAACACTCCATTAACATAAATATCAAATTCATAATCAACTCCCTCACTATCAAAGTAAGTACCCACGGCTGCAATTAAATCATCTTCAAGAGCAGTGTAGGTATTTGAGAAGTACTTGTATTGATCTACAAAGTTATTTAACTGTCCTGCATCTGCTTGATAATTCTTATTGTATGGAACAGTGTTGTTAAATAAGTAAGCCGCATAGTATGGATACTGCCAAGGGTTTTGAGTATTGAATGAGGTATCATAATATGACAGGTAGAAATAGCCTTCATCTCCCCAGTCTGTACCCCAGCTGTTTTTAATAATCCATGCACCATCACCAGAAGGTGGATTTAGGAAATTACTTGCAGGATAATTATCATCCCAACCAACAAGAGTTACCGCATGATTTATACCTTTAGTTCCATTGTAATAACGTGCAGCAGATGTTTCGTTATAATATTTTGAATTCTCACCTGAATAAATTGCCACTAGAAATGCTCCGTAGTCCATTAATGCTTTTTTAAAGATATAATTGTCTGTTGCATTTTGACGAGCCGGGAAGAACACTACGTCCTGAACATGTATACTTTCATTTCCCATGTTGATATGGGTGGATACTTTTCCAAGCTCATCATATCTATCCAGATCGGTTGGATATGGACCGTACCAGTTTACAAGATATCCGACACCTGTGGATTGTTGTGCACCTTCTAAAATTCCATCAACTCCATAAATTGAATATTGAAGCATTGTATTTTGAATATTGTCCTGTGAAAAATTATATAATTTTCCGGTTGCTTTAAGCAATGCTGATTCTAAAGCACCGGATGTTGCAAATGTCCAGCAGGCACCCATATTACCTTGGTCTCTGACAGGACCCACTAATCCATAATCCTTTAAATTGAATTTATCCGGTAAGGTGTCAAATTTATAATGAGTGTTATTAATCAGTGTTAATTCTATTCCGTCGTTTACCACAATTGTTGCATAAAATGTGTTGTTAACAGAAACCGAATCATTATTGAATTTATTGTCTTCGGCAATGTCTTGTGTTGAGAATACTGAGTATAGGGCATTTCCGTTATCTTTGAAGGTGTTGTTTTGTAATGTGAGTTTGGAATCATAGGTGAATACCGCATCCCCTTTGTTTGATCCGTGATTGTCAATGAAAGTTGAACCCTTGATTAATATGTCTCCTTTATCAAAGTACAATACTCCCCCAATTTCCAAATCTTCTTTAACAACATTATTTCTCTTGAATGTGGAATTTTCAATGGATACATCAGCATATGATGTCCATAATACTCCACCATCATGCATTGCAATATTATCTTCGAAAGTTGAGTTGATGATATTTAACTCAGATCTAAGCTGCATTATGGCACTTCCAAATGCAGCAAAACAACCATGGAATTTTGAGTTGGCGATTGTCACATAACCCTGTTCAATATCAGCAAAAATCACCCCACCATCCTTACCTGAAGTGATATTTGTAAATTCACAATCCTCAACAGTTAAATTAACCGCATATTTAACGCCAATTGCACCAGCACTATTCAAAACAGTAAGATTCCTGAATTTAGTGTTACGTACAGTCACCCTACCATCTTCACCATAAATTGCATTGGCATAGCTTGAACGTGAATTTGCAAAAGTAGAACTGTCAACAATCAATGCTCCGCCAGAAAAATAAATATGTGACCATTTTGACTCGATTCCACCTTCAAAAGTGGAATTTACAACAGTTACATTAGACTTTTCGTTGAAAAAAATGTCTGAACTTTTAGTACCAGTATTTGAAATAAATTTTGAATTGTTTACAACCAAATTAGTAGCATTTAGTTCAATTCCACCAGAAGCATATTTGGAGGATGAGTTTTGAATGGTGACATTGTCCAGATAATACTCTGCATTTGGCTGAACGAAAGACACTGCACCATTTAATGCATTTTTGATTATCAAATTTTTTAGAGTGACATTGTTCCCAATTATATTAAATATTCTCGCTTTTCCGTTCCCGTCAATACTATATCCGTTACCGTCCAAAAGGAAGTTGCTTTTGGAGACATTAATTCCATCTGTGAAATTGATGTCATTGTCTTCATCGTAGACATAGTCATGAGTAAGTT
>NZ_JAZUMY010000019.1:0-8425 GCF_045603845.1 Methanobrevibacter sp. | reverse complement strand
ATTATTATTATCAATTACTTTACTATCGATTTCTTTAATTACATCTTCGAATGATTCTATTTCTAACCATGGCAATATAACTATTTTACAATACACATTTATGGATTTTTGTATTAATAAATTTAGTGATTTAATTTCATTTAAAAAAATATCTTCATCAAAATGACCTTTAAATTGTTCTTTTAACTTAATATCCAAAGAAACAATATCTAAATTAACAATTAAATCAATATTTGCCGGTAGAGTACCATTAGTCTCAAGCATTATATCAAGGTCCGTGAGCTTTGAAACCTCATTTATAAACTCAGGATACAATGACGGTTCGCCACCGGTAAAAGATATAGTATGACAGTCAGGAGTTAAAATACTTTCGATTTTTGACACTACCTCCTCAGGTGTCATAAGCATTCCTTCCTTTTCGGAAATGCTGTGCTTCGTATCACAATAGTCACAATTCAAATTGCAGCCTGCAAAACGCACAAATATTTGCCTTTGACCTATTAAAACACCTTCTCCCTGAAAAGAAGAAAATATTTCAATAACTGGAGCTTTCATGATTATTCCACAAATTCCTTTTTGTACTGTGCACCCTGTCCGATGCCTTCATTTACACACACTGAAATGTATTCCAGATTGTCATAGCTTTCAGCCAGTTTGCGGGATAGGCTTTCTGCAAAGAATTTGGATAACTCCTCAGCTGAAGTGTATGGAAGAGGCAGGAATACACAGTCCACAGCAGGCACTGAATAGCCTTTACCGTCAATCGTAAATGATACGGTTTTTTCTTCTTTTAAATCAAAAATCGAATCTTTCTGTTTATCGAAATCCTTGAATTCAATCAAATCATTGTACACCGGAATTAAAAGCCTGTGGTCAAGTTCATCACATATTGCTTTCGTATATTTTTTCACATCCTTAAAGTCCACAACAAATTCGAATTTACCTGCCCTTTGGCCTTCTATTTCTATATCAACGAAATAGGAATGTCCGTGGATAAATCCGCAGGATTCATGGCCAGGAATGATATGGGCAGATGAAAACCGTAAGTTGGATTGAATTCCATTTACCAAAATTTTCATAATAACACCTTAGTCTTACTAATATCCTTTTCAATTGTCTCAATTTCATCAATAAATCTGTTGACAACGTCAAATATCAAATCTTTTAAGTTATCATCATTAAAGACATTTCCATCATCAATGTCATACAGTCCGATGGTTTCAACATCACCGGGAGTTCCCTTATCCTCCAGATTAAGTGCAAAATGGATTTTTGCAGAACTGAGGGAAACACTGGCTATGGAGATGCTCAGCTTTCTTCCGTCAACAAAAATGTCATCTCCCTCACGTGTAGTCCCAACTCCTTTTTCTGTCAGTATTTCTCTGAATATCATTACAAGAAGTCTCTGGCGAAGATAAGCAATCCTCATGTTGGGCGGCTGCTGATCGAAGAATTCGCAAATGAAATTAACCATATTGTTTGATTTGATTTCCAAACCCACATCGGCAAAATCCTTCAAGTTATCCGGAGTGATATTAACGGGACCTATCCATGTAATTATTGAAGAACCGTAAATTCCAAACTCCTGAAAAGCCCATGACGGATCAATCTGGCTTCCATCATATTCAAAAATGTCTTCAATATGCTTATGAGTAATATTCATTTTTAAAACCTATTTTTTGTAATTCTTAAAAAAAAACTTACAATACTATATTAGTTGAAGACATTAAAATAAGTTAAGAAAAAATAAGAAAAAAAGTATCATCTCCAATGGGAGAATAATACTTAAATTGTTAAGTTCTGTCCAACATCGTATGTATTTACAGTATATATCTGAAATTGTGAAGAACTATCATCAAAGGATTGTGATGAAGGCTCATTTGGCAATTGTGAAGCATCCTCTTCATCAAAATGAACCGGATGATAATCTGGATTTGAATATAACTCCTGCAAATAAGGACTATCATTCCATGTATCCAATGCTTCTTCACGGGATATTACAGCAGGACTATTGACATTGAAATAGTTCTTTCCGCCGAAATGAGTCGGATGATCGCAAATCATGATATCATCCAAAGGTACTGTAACATTACCTAATACAACATATCTTCCGCAATCAATACATAATATGTATTTATCAGTGAAATCGTCATGAACATTTAAGAATATCTCATCCTGACCAGGCAACTGACGATAATTCATGTTTAGCTGGTTGGTTTCATACTCGAATGTTTTTTTCTGAATTTCATCCGGGAACTTGCCATTCTTCAGGTAATAATTCACATCCCCCACATCATAGACATATGGGCTTGACAAATCAAAGTAAGCGTCACCTATTCCACAATCGAGATGACAAATCAAATTTGTTTCAAGTGATTTTGTGATGTTTCCTAATGGAATGAAACCATCTACAACACACATCGCATACTTATCTGTAAAGTCTTCACCTTTTTTGATGAAGATATGATCTTTATAATTTGGAGATAATACGTAATCAGATTTATTGACATTATCATACAGAGTTGTCTGCTGAAGCGGATATGAATGATGGTCATTTCCACCCGATGGCTGGCCACCAACTGATGCAGCATAACCCATGAAAGATGCTATCTGATAAGTTAAATTATCCGCATTAGCCACCAAACTTGCTGCTGAATCTGAAGAAGCATTAATCTTTTGAACTGATTTCACAGAATCTGCAGATATCCTTTGACTGGAATCTTCAGATAACACATCAATAATCACGTCATCTAAGGAAATTTCTTTGCTGACATTTGAAATTTCATTTGAAACAGGATCATTAATGACCTGTGAAGAACCATCATTTGAAATTAATGCATAACCGCCGGCAATTGCACCAATAGCCAACAGTAATACTATACCTATTCCGAGTTTATTGATATTTTCACCCCCACAAATTAGTGTAATATATAGTATACACCAGTGACATATAAACCTTACTATTTTATGAAAAAATAGATTTAATAGATTATATAAAATACTATATTAAAGGAGTTATTTTTATGCAAGTAAGAACAAGAGATTTTATTTACACAACCGACGGAATGTTTTTTGCATCAACAAACTATATCCATCCGGAAGACAGATACATCTCATTTTTAAGATATATCCCTGATGAAAATGGAGATCGGGAAAAGGACGGCATCAGATACAGAAAAGTAGGCTCAGAAGAGGCATATTCATATTTACGTGAAAATTATCCTGATTATTTATATTTCTGCGACGTCACAAATGTAGAGATGATGGGAGTTCCTATCGACAAGGTCGAAAGAGTAATAAAACCTGAAAACAGATTGTTAGGCCTTAAAAAGACATTTGAATCTGGAGGAGAAGTCAAAAATCCGGAAATCATAGCCAAATTAATGGACGTGTGCGACTTTTTCCACTACATTGCAGGAATTGACTATGAAGACATGGGAATTTCAGGATCCATTCTGCCCGGACTTCAAAAAGATGATGTTTCAGATTTGGATTACGTTATTTATGGACTTGACAATCACAGAAAAGCAATTGAAGCATTTAAAGCCCACAGGAATGAAGAAGTCTACATCGAAGAAGTTGACAAGCACATTACATTAAACGGAATTACCGATGACTATTGGGATTTTGTCTACAATAAGAGAATGAGCGATTCCAGCCTGACTCCGGAAGAATTCAAATGGTATGAAAACAGAAAAGCCAACCGTGGAACAATCAACGGAACATTATTCGACATTTTAGCCACAAAAGGATATGATGAAATCGAGGGAACTTGGGGCGACACCAGATACGAGCCTCAGGGAATAGCCAAAATAGAATGTGATATAGTAAGTGCGCTTGGAGCATTTGACAATCCGTCACTCTACACCATCGAGAATTTGGAAATCCTTGAAGGGGTTGAAAAAGACATAGTTGAAGTCGTTTCATTCACACACACCTATGCCGGTGAAGTGGTTGATGGAGAACATGTCATTGCCAAAGGCAAAGTCGAAAAAGTAATTCAGGATGGAAAAGAGGATTATTACAGGCTTGTTGTTGGAACAACACGTGAGGCAATCGATGAATATCTCAAGTTGAAAATTCCTCCGGCATGAAAAATTGTTCCCACTGATAAAAATTTACTTCAAACACCATAATTTCTTTAACTTCACCATATTTATTTCTTTTAAAGGAATTGAAGCCAATTAACACCACCATTATTTATATTAGAAGATACAATCTAATATTACAAAATTTGAGAGGTTATAAAAATGATAAATGTATCTTCAATAAGGTCATACATGTATTGTCCCATGAAACTATATCTGCAAAGTCATGTGGATACAAGAGAAAACGCTGACATTCAATTGAATTTAGAATTGAAAAAGATTAAAATAGACACGCAGGACCTTATACAGAAAAATATGCGCAAACTGAAAAAAGAAATGAACATAAGAGAAATCGAAGACATATTATCAGAGAATGTTGCAAACTATCTTGAAAGCACATTCTCCTCAATCCAGAATATGGATTTGGGTTTGACAAACGACCAGATTATTGAAATAAATAATGAAACCTATTTTAATATAAAGCTGCAGGCACTGAAATCAAAGCAAGCCATGGAGCTTCTGGGAAAAAACGGATTTGCAATAGTGGACATGTTTTTTCCGAATTGCATGTACTCATATCTGCTGAAAAATCCCAACATTGAAATGATAGGATTGTGCGATAAACTCGAGATTGTTGATGGAAAATACTATCCGATTTCAATCAAGCATTCAAATCCCCCATTAAAGGGAGTTTGGGACCAGGATGCAATCGACCTTGCGGCAACAGCAATACTGGTAGAGGAAGAATTTGAAACCGAGGTGTTTGTGGGATTTGTTGAATATGCAAAAATAAATGAAAGAAGACCCGTTGTAATGGACGTTAATATAAGAAAAACATTGTTCGACAAAATAAACGAAGTAAAAGAAATAGAATACGATAAAAGAGTACCGACAGTGAAAATAAACGATAAAAAGTGCGGCAATTGCGAATATAAAAATATATGTTTAAAAGAATAGGGATTTACTCCTTATTCTTTTTAGTCATAAAATTTACCTAAGAACTCTTTCATTCTTGCATTATCGGATGAAAATACCTCATCCGGAGTTCCCTGTTCAATGATATATCCATCATCCATAAAAATTATTTTATCTGCCACATTTCGAGCAAAAGTCATCTCGTGAGTAACGATGACCATGGTCATGTGTTCAGCCGCCAAATCCCTGATTACAACCAAAATTTCACCGGTCAGTTCAGGATCCAAAGCTGAAGTTGGTTCATCGAAAAATAAGATATCCGGATTCATTGCAAGAGCACGGGCAATAGAAACCCTTTGCTGCTGACCGCCGGACAATTCATGAGGATATGCATCTTCCTTATCAGACAATCCCATTTTTTTAAGCAAATCACGAGCGGATTTGTAAACTTCGTCCTTATCTCTCTTTTGAACTTTAATTGGAGCATTTGTAATATTTTTCATCACATTATGATGCGGGAACAGATTAAAATCCTGGAATACCAGACCGAAAGTTCCGTTGAAGTCAATGATTCCGCTGTCTTCCTGCTCCAAGTCAGTTATGCAGCGAAGCAATGTGGATTTTCCAGAACCTGAAGGTCCGATTATACACAACACTTCACCCTTTTCAACGTTAAGAGAAATATCTTTAAGCACTACATTATCATCAAAACTTTTTTTAAGATTTTTAACTTCCAATAAACTCATAATATCTCCCTTAAGCCAAATAATTAAATCTTTTTTCTAGACGTTCCATTACAAATGCAACAAGTACGTTGAATACATAGTAAAATACTCCTGCAACCAGTAAAGCAGCAATGGATGCATCTGCAGCGGCAATCTGTTTAGCAACAGTGAACATTTCCGGAACTGCAATAACGAATGACAGTGAAGTATCCTTAACTAAAGTAATAACTTCGTTTGTTACTGATGGAAGAATAATTCTGAATACCTGCGGTAAAATAATCGTGAAAAACGTTTGGACTTTTCCATAACCCAATACCTGAGCGGCCTCATATTGACCTTTAGGAATAGCTTCGATTCCACCCCTATAGATTTCAGCAAAGTATGCTGCATAGTTTATTGAAAACGCAATGATAACAGCTATAAATCTATAGTCCGGTGAAAGGGTTGCTCCGAATATATAATACGGTCCAAAAAATACAACAATTAGTTGTAACATTAACGGTGTACCCCTCATAATGGAGATGTAAATTTTCATTAACCATCTAAGAGGAGCGAAATTGCTCATTCTTCCAAATGCAATTAATAATCCTAATGGAAGAGAAAATAATAATGTAAGTAAGAATATTTCGATGGAGGTAACCATACCCTCCATCAATAATCCTACCATTGATTCTAACATCATATGCTAGTATACCTCATTTCAAAATCTATTTTTGAATAAGGGAACCAGGAACACCATATTCAGTATAGTTTTCTGCAATAGCTGAGATAGTACCGTCAGCATACATTTCATCTAATGTTGCCTGAACTTGGTCTTTTAAATCAGTATTGCCTAATTTGAATCCGACACCATATTGTTCAGATGAAATAGGAGTGTCTAAGATTTTGTAACTATCAGAACTATTTGAAGAACTGATTTGGTATTGTGCAACACCGATATCCATTGCAACAGCATCACATGCACCGGATTGTAAATCCATGAATGCAGTGTTGTAGTCTGCAACTTGTACTAAGTCAGCGAAAGTGTCTGCAATGGTTTTGTTGTCTCCTTCAAGAGCAGCTAAAGCTGAAGAATCTTTTTGAGTTTCTACAGTTTTACCTTTTAAGTCTTCGATGGAGTTAATACCTGAATCAGATTTTACAATAATAACTTGTTTGTTATCAATATAAGGTTCGGACCAAGTGTAATCACTTTCCCTACCGTTTATTGTGAATCCATTCCAGATACAGTCAATAGTTCCTGAATTTAATTCAGAATCTTTTGCATCCCAGTCAATTGGTTGTTTTACTAAAGTCCAATTGTTTCTGTCACATACTTCTTGTGCTAAGTCTAAGTCAAAACCAACATATTCCCCATTTTCTGAGAACCCGTAAGGTGGGAACTCAGCATCAAAACCAACGATAAATGTATCATTATCATTAGTTACTGCACTACCACTAGAATCACCGCCTAAAAAGTCAAACCAGCCTGCGCTAGCAGTTCCCATGACTAAAAAAGCGACTAAAACTAATGCTAAAATAACACCTATTTTTTTATTCATTTTAAAACACCATAGTTATTATCAGAATAGAAAAATCTTCTAATCTATGTTATAAAATATATCATTTACAATATATAACATTATAAGATTTATAATAAATGAATAATAATTTTTGAACAAAATTTATTAAAAAAAAGAAATTAAAATTTGATATTGTCGCCTAAACGTGAAATATCAAATACTGCAGTATCCGCAATGGCCATAACTGCCAAAACACCTGCCTGAATAGGATCCGTAACAATCAAATCTGCATACTTTGTTACGCTTCCAGGCATGTTTAAAGAGATGACTATCAAATCATTTTCCTCTTTCACCTGCTTTACAGATTTTGTAATCTCACCGCCCATCAGTGACCCGGCAAGAACCAATGCACTTACACGAGGCAGTCTGGAAATAGCTTCAACGGCCTCGGCAATATTGCGTTCACCGACCAATGGAATGGTATCGATACTTATACGTTCACCGCGTATGTTATGCCTGTCAGCTTCGGTTATAGCACCCATTGCAACCTGAGACACCTGAGCTCCGCCACCGACGATAATTATACGTTTTCCATAGATGTCAAGCTGAGATCCATGCAGTTCAACAGATTTGACTTCAGGAATTTTTTTCAAATCCTCTATCAAAGCATCTATATCTTCCACATGCTCAAGTTCAAAATTAATGGAACCCTTGTTGTTTTTTTCAACATAAAGGTGAGTATAACTGATATTAGCACCATAATTACTGATTACAGCAGTAATATCATCCAAAACTCCCTTTTTTTCATCACTTATTATGGTAATACTATAATCATTCATTTTGCGGCCTGATTTTATCTAGTTCTGCATGGGCCTTTTTCCACATGCGCAAATAATTGTCTTCACGACTTACAGGAATCACATCAAGACCTAAATCACGATGTTCAGCAATCCATTCCTCGTGAAATACAGGTATTTCAACTTTTATCGGTTCAGAGGTTTTATTTACAACTATGAGATTCCTGTATGGAAAATCCCATTCTACAATATAGCCACCAAGACTTACTATATGATATGGTCTCATAACAAATTTCAAAATAATCACCTCATAATAATCCAAGCACAATAGCCAGTATTCCAAGCAATGTTGCTCCAAGTATCGTTGGCAGGAGCTGCCTATTAGTGAATACAGGAGT
>NZ_JAZUMY010000018.1:0-37390 GCF_045603845.1 Methanobrevibacter sp. | reverse complement strand
TTTTTAAGTTTATATAAAACTTAATTTTATTGAGGTATTTAAAATGAAAACAACTGTTAGTGTAATTAAAGCTGATATTGGAAGTGTTTCTGGTCACTGTGTTGCACACCCAGAATTAATGGACATTTGTGATGAAGTTTTAAACGAAGCTTTAGAAACTGGTATCTTAAAAGATTATTATGTTTCCCGTTGTGGAGATGACATTGATTTAATCATGACCCACGACAAAGGGGAAGAAAATGAAGAAGTACACAAAACCGCATATGATGCATTCATGAAAGCTACTGAAAGAGCTCGTGAATTAAAATTATACGGTGCAGGTCAAGACTTATTATCTGACACTTTCTCAGGTAACATCAAAGGTATGGGTCCTGGTGTAGCTGAAATGGAATTTGAAGAAAGACCATCTGACCCTGTTTTAGTGTTCTGTTGTGACAAAACCGAACCTGGTGCATTCAACTTACCAATCTTCAGAATGTTTGCAGATCCATTTAACACTGCAGGTCTCGTAATTGACCCAAGTTTACACGATGGATTCAAATTTGAAGTATTCGATGTAATCGAACACAGAAAAGTTATCTTAGACTGTCCTGAAGAAATGTATGTCTTGCTCGCATTAATCGGTTCAACCGGAAGATACGTTATTAAAAGAGTATGGAAGAAAAACGGTGAAATCGCAGCTGCAATAAGTACCGAAAGATTAAACTTAATGGCTGGTGAATACGTTGGTAAAGACGACCCGGTAGCAGTTGTAAGAGCACAATCCGGATTCCCTGCAAACGGTGAATGTGTAGATCCATTTGCATTCCCACACATGGTAAGTGGTTGGATGAGAGGATCCCACAATGGTCCAATGATGCCTGTATCCGAAGCAGAAGCAAATCCTATCAGATTTGACGGACCACCTAGAGTTGTTGGTTTAGGTTTCCAAGTAGCTAATGGTGAATTAGTAGGTCCTGTAGACTTATTTGATGACCCTGCATTCGATCCTACTCGTGAACAAGCTGCTAAAATCGCAACTTACATCAGAAGACATGGTCCATTCGAACCTCACAGATTACCTGCTGAAGAAATGGAATATACTTCCCTTCCTGGTGTAATGACCAAACTCGAAGAAAGATTCGAGGATATGGATTAAATTTAAAGAGATTTTCAAATCTCTTCTTTTTTTCACTTTTTTTAACAATCCACATAATTTATATATAATTGGATAATAAATTTTTATTTACATATTTAAATTTTACAAATTCTTTTAAAATTTTCGCAGTTTGAAGAGGTGGAAAAATTTCTATTAAAAGATATTCAATAATTTTTATCATTGTTTTAACATTGTTTCTTATTTTAGGTTCAGTTTCAGGGGCAAATATTGGTGATGCAAATCCTGTTTTATCAAATGATAATGGGGTTTATTCTTCACAGAATTTGGACCTTTCAGGAGATTCCACATCAGTGATAGGGTCTCCAGAGAGCAATTCACGGGATGATGTAAAACAAAGTGTTTTATCCGGAAACGACACTGAGTTATATTTTAATGATGGAACTGCATTTAAAGTTGTTTTATCAGATGGTGAAGGTTCACTGTTGGCGAATCAAAGCATAATTTTTACAATAAATGATATCAACTATACAAGAACAACCAATGATGACGGTGTCGCATCAATATCAATCAACTTAAAATCTGGAAATTATAATATCTCCTCTTTCTTTGCGGGAAATGAAAAGTATAACTGTTCTTCAACTACAAATACGGTAAAAGTATTGTCTACAATTGATGGAAAAGACCTTGTCAAATTTTATAGAAACGATACGCAGTATTATGCCACTTTCGTTGATGTTTATGGTAATCTTTTAAAGAATACGATGGTCACATTCAATATCAATGGAGTATTCTATCAAAGGAAAACGAATGAAAACGGTATTGCAAAGCTTAATATCAATCTTTTACCTGGAAAATACATATTGACGGCCACCAACCCAAATAATGGTGAGATGTATTCTAACAATATCACAGTGCTCACCACCATGCTGGCTTCGGATTTGGTGAAATATTATAAAAACGACACCCAATATCGTGTAAATGTATTGAATGGTTCAGGAAATCCTTTGGCTAATCAAAAGGTAACATTCAACATTAATGGTGTGTTCTATGACCGTACTGCCGATGCAAATGGCGTTGCAAAACTTAATATTAATCTTGGACCGGGCAATTACACAATCACTGCTGTAAGTTCTCTTAACAATGAAGTCCATTCCAATAATGTTGAAGTATTGCCTACTGTCTGTGCCGATGATTTGAATATGGCCTATAGGGATGGACATAAATTCACTGCACAGGTTCTTGATGGTACGGGCAATCCATTAGCGGGCACCAAGGTTGTATTTAATATTAATGGTGTTTTCTATAATCGCAATGCTGATGAAAACGGCACTGCCAGGCTAAATATTAACCTTGATGTTGGCCAATATGTTATAACATCTACCGATTACAGAGGGTTATCTGTTTCAAATAGGATTAATATTGAAAAATGCAATTCCACTATTGAAGATGACAATGTTCACATCATTGCAGGTTTGAATAGGGATTATACGGTTATATTGTCTGGTTTAAACAATAAGACAATTCCTTTTGCAGCTGTTGACTTCAAATATGATGGCACTGCCGTTACTGCAGTTACTGATGAAAAAGGAGAAGCAACATTCGTAATTCAAAATCCTCGTGAAGGCACATATTCAATTGAATATGAATTTAAAGGTAATATTAATTATAATCCGTTCAAATCATCCAACAAAATAGTTGCGGCCAATTCAACAACCGCACTGTCCGGAAAAGATTTGAAAATGCTTTATCATGATGGTTCCAAATTTAACGTCACTTTAACTGATTCGTCTTCTGTTCCTCTTGCAAACGAAACTGTCACGTTCAGTGTTTGCGGCAAATCATATAACCGCACTACTGATGGAAATGGTATTGCTAGTTTAAATATCAACTTAATGCCTGGCACTTATGAAATATCATACTCATATTCTGATGAGGATGCAACAGATTATAATAAAGGGTCAAATACTGTTGTTGTTTCAAAACTCCCGGCCCACATATCTACTGGTGATCTGGTCTTTGTTTATGGAGATTCTAAGCCATTTACAGCAACTTTAACTGATGCCAGCAATAATCCTTTGGAGGGCATTGGTGTTGCTTTCAATATTTGCGGCAAGCCATATATAAGAACTACAAACGCTTCCGGAGTTGCAAAACTGAATATTAACCTTGGTGTGGGCTATTATGACATCACCACATCATTGGATAATGCATTTTATACTGCAGGCAGCAATTCAAATCATGTTTTGGTTGACGGTTCTATTTTCGTTGCTTATGATATAACTGTCTATCCTGGTTACACTCGTGATTTTACATTAACTGTGCTGGATGCTTATAATAATCCTATTGTAAATGCAGATATTGAATTCCTATTTAATGGAGTGTCTAGACATGCATTAACTGATGATGAAGGTAAAGCCACAACATCTGTTGGAGGTTTATCTAAAGGGGATTATCTGATCTTTTATAAGTATGCTGAAAGGAATAATGCTGGTCAATCATATGTTTTTGTTTCAGAAAAACCGTTAAATTCCAAAAACACAGTTTCTGATTTGACTTTATATTTATCTGATTCTCAAAACTGTCAGGTTTCTAATCCGGAGATTGTTGCTCTTGCAAATAGATTGACTGGAGGTTTAACCAATCCTTTGGATAAGGCCAGAGCAATATTTAACTATGTGAGGGATAATGTGCGCTATGGATACTATTATGACACAAATTATGGTGCTGTGGGAACATTGCACTCCAAAGTGGGGAATTGTGTGGACCAATCTCATCTGTCAATCGCTTTATATAGGGCAGCGGGTCTTCCTGCAAGATATGTGCATGGAAAATGTGTATTCAACAGCGGTTCCAGTTATGGACATGTATGGACTCAGGTATTAATCGGTGATACATGGATTGTCAGTGACACGATAAATGCCAGAAACTCATTAGGCAATGTTTATAATTGGAATAACTATAATTATAAGCTTCATGGATATTTCCCATATATCGTATTCTAATATTCAATTTTTAATATATTTTTTTGGTTTTTCTATTAACAATATTTATATACTGTTTAAAAATATACATTAAATTACTAATACTGATTTTTTTTAGTATATTTTTATTCAAATTTCGTAATTATTGTGAGGGGTGGAAAAATTTCTAATACAAATAAAGTGATGCTTTTATCTATCGTCAGTATTCTGTTTCTTTTGATAGGTTCAGCTTCTGCGGCCGAAATAAATGGCACTGCAGAAGATATTGATGTTTATGATAACTTTATTATGGAGATGGATTCTCAGGATAATACTCTTCAGGAAGGAGTTATACAAACTGTTTTGTCTGGAAATGACACTGAATTATATTATAAAGATGGAACCGCACTTAAAGTTGTCTTATCAGATAGTGAAGGTTCTTTTCTGGCGAACCAAAGCATAATTTTTACAATCAATAATATCAACTATACCAGAACTACTAATGATGAAGGTATTGCGGCTATTGCAATTAACCTGAAATCAGGAACATACAATATTTCTTCTTTCTATTCAGGCAATGAAAAATATGCTCCTTTTTCAACTACAAATACTGTAAAGGTATTGTCTACAATCAGTGGAGAGAATGTCGGGAAGTATTATAGGGGCGACAGGCAGTATTATGCCACATTTCTTGATTCTCAAGGCAGTTATTTAAGGGACACCATGGTCACATTCAATATCAACGGTGTTTTCTATCAAAGGAAAACGAATGAAAATGGTGTTGCAAAGCTTAACATTAATCTTTTGCCGGGAAAATACATATTGACCGCTACCAACCCTGTTAACGGCGAGACGTATTCTAACAATATTACAGTTCTCACCACTCTTGAAGCTTCGGATATGGTAAAATACTATAGGAATGGAACTCAATATCTCGTAAACGTGTTGGATGGTGAAGGAAATCCTCTGGTTAACCAAAAGGTAACATTTAATATTAATGGCGTGTTCTATGACCGCAGTAGTAATGAAAACGGCATAGCTAAGTTAAACATCAACCTAGGGCCTAATAACTATACCATCACTGCCGTCAATTCATTTAATGGTGAGGTTCATTCTAACAATATAGAGGTTTTGCCTACCATATCTGCCGGTGATTTGAACATGGCTTACAGAGATGGCCATAAATTCACTGCCAATGTCTTGGATGATGTGGGAAATCCTTTATCTGCAAGCAGTGTCGTATTTAACATTAATGGAGTGTTCTATAATAGAAATACAGATGAAAACGGTACTGCCAAGTTGAATATCAATCTTGATGTTGGCGAATATATAATAACTTCCACTGATTATAGGGGATTGTCTGTTTCCAATAAGATTAATATCGTTAAATCCAACTCCACTATTGAAGATTTAAATGTCCATATTATCTCCGGTTTGGACAGGGATTATACAGTCACATTGTATGGTTCAAATAATAAGACGATTCCTTTTGCAGCCATTAAATTTAAGTGTAACGGCGTTGGAGCAACTGCAGTCACTGATGAAAACGGTGAAGCTACAATTCTTATTTCAAACCCTTCTGAAGGCAAATATTCTGTTGAATATGAATTTGATGGAAATATCAATTATTATCCATACAAATCATCTAACGTTGTAACTGCAGATAAATCAACTACAATCTTGTCTGGAAAAGATTTAAAAATGCTTTATAATGACGGTTCTAAATTCAAGGCCACTTTAAAAGATGCATCAGGAGTTCCAATTGCTAATGGAACAGTCAAATTCGATATTGGTGGCAATGAATATGTCCGCACCACTGACGGGAATGGTGTTGCTGGTTTAAACATCAACCTGATTCCGGGCACCTATGAAATTTCATACAGCTATTCTGATGTGAATTCTCCGGATTATAATGAGGGATCAAATACGATTGTCGTTTCAAAACTTCCTGCTTATTTATCCACTGAGGATTTGGCCTTTGAATATGGGGATAGTAAGGAATTCACTGCAACGTTAACTGATGCAAGTAAAAAACCTTTAAACGATACTCCTGTAACATTTTCCATTAATGATAAGCCATATGTCCGCACCACTGATGAGAACGGCGTTGCCAGATTAAGTATTAATCTTGGAGTGGGCTATTATGAAATTGTTACCTCACTTGACAATATGTTTTATGCGGCCAGCAGCACATCCAATCATGTTTTGGTTGATGGTGCCATTTTCATTGCTGATGATTTGTATTTGGTTTCTGGTTTTTCCAGGGATTATTCATTAACATTGCTTGATGCTTATAGAAATCCGATTTCAAATGTGGATATTGAATTCACATATAATGGAATATCCCAACATGCAAATACTGACGCTCAGGGTGTGGCCACAATAACTGTTGGCGGTTTGGCTAAGGGTGATTATCTGATTGTCTATAATTATGCTGAGAGAAATACGGCGGGACAGTCAAATATTCGTGTATCACAAAGTGTTTTGAATTCTAAAAATACAATCTCTAATTTAAGCCCATATTTATCAAGCACAAGTCATTGCCATGTTTCAAATGCGGAGATTGTTGCACTTGCACAGCAGTTAACCGGAAGCTATACTCAGCCTTTGGACAAGGCTATCGCAATATTTGATTATGTGAGGGATAATATACCTTATAGTTACTATTATAATACATATTATGGTGCTGTAGGAACATTGCATGCCCAAAAAGGAAACTGCGTCGACCAGGCGCATTTGTTGGTGGCTTTATACAGGGCTGCAGGTTTCCCGGCCAGATATGTCCATGGAACATGCGTATTCCGTGATGGTGATGTTGACGGTCACGTATGGACACAGGTATTGGTAGGCGGCACTTGGATTGTTGGTGATTCAATAAACACTAGAAACTCATTGGGTGATGTTGTTAATTGGAATAATGATAATTATAGGCTTAAAGGGTATTATTCAAGCCTACCATTCTAATTAACTCATTTTATGGGCGGTAATTATTGTGTAGCTTGATGCATTGACTGTAATTATGCAATCATCGATTTCTACATAGTAATTTTTACCCTCTTTTTTAACTTTTGACTCATTTTTAAGGATTTTGTCTTTACAATATTCTACAACATCTCCGCTTATTTCAAGGTTTCTGGAAATTCTTCCAACACCCATTTCAGTTGTATGTACTTTATCAATATTGTCAATTAGAATGTCTTTAGATTGCATTTTATCACCTGTTTATTGCATCTTAACCGTTGCTTAAATAAGTTATTTATATATTCAAGTTATAATTTATTATTATGTCATTTTTAAAGTTTATTATTAAAAATCCATTCAGGAGAAAGAACAGCGCTATACTTTCCATTGTAGGCATTTGTATTGGAATTATAGTCATCGTTGCTCTTGGTGGAATCACTAATGGTTTGGTATCTACTTTTGAGGATACTATTCATGCGGGAGGTGCTGACTTTTCGATTTCGGGAAAGGAAACTGGTGACTCTGCATACGGTACCAATACGATAGATGCCAATTGGACAGATAAGATAGCTAATGTCAGCGGTGTTGATGAGGCATATCCGATTTATGTTATTCTTACGTCGGTAGGTGATGATTATATGAATACTCTGATTGGTATTGATCCAAATGGAACGCAGCTGGCAGATATTTCAATGTCTGATGGTCGTTTATTTAAGGATAATGCATCCGAGGTTATTTTAGGCAAAATCTATGCTGACGACAATAATCTGTCTGTTGGAGATTCATTGAAAATAGATGGCGAAGACTTTGATGTTGTGGGAATCTATGAAACCGGAGACTCCAATATGGCCGGAGCGGTTTTCACTTCAATCAAAAAGGTTGCTGAAATCAATGATGATGAAGACAGCATTTCAAACATCTATGTTAAAGTCAATAAGGGAGAGGATGCACAAACTGTAGCAGATAGGATAGATTCAATGTATGGTGATAACATTACCACCATTTCTTCAGTTATGGAAATGGAACAGATGGGAAGCATGCTTAATATGTTAAGGGCATCATCATGGGGAATTTCTCTTTTGGCAATTGTTGTTGGTGGATTGGGCATTATCAACACGATGTTGATGTCTGTATTTGAAAGGACTCGTGAAATAGGAGTTTTAAAGGCTGTCGGCTGGTCAAATAGGAAAATTTTAACCATGATTGTCGGCGAGTCACTGGTAATCACTATTGTGTCTGCAGTCATTGGTTCTATTGTTGGCGTAGTGCTCTGTCAGCTTCTAGCTCCAATGATGGGTTTAAATCCACTATTCACTCCAGATATTTTTGTTCAGGCATTTTTAATCGCAATAATTGTTGGAATTATTGGTGGAATATATCCTGCAAGCAAAGCAGTTAAATTACCTCCAACTGAGGCATTGAGGTATGAGTAGGTGGTTTTATGAGTAATATTGTTGAAATCAAAAATTTAGTCAAATCATATGAAAATGGCCACATCAAAGCCTTGAATGGAATTGATTTAAGCATAGCTGAAGGTGAATTTGTATCCATTATCGGTCCTTCAGGTTCAGGTAAATCAACATTGCTTAATATGCTTGGCGCATTGGACTTGCCGGATTCCGGATCAATCAATGTTGCAGGTTATGATTTGCTGTCCAATAAAAAACTGAATGAATTCAGAGCTCAAAAAATAGGTTTTGTTTTCCAGCTGCATAATCTAATTCCGAATCTCTCTGTTGTTGAAAATATTGAGATTCCAATGTTTACTTCCAAGCTGTCCAATAGTGAGATGCGTTCAAGGGCTTTAAGTCTGCTTGATGATGTCGGACTTAAGGACAAGGCATCACTCAAGCCGTCAAAATTATCTGGAGGTGAGAGGCAGAGGGTGGCTATTGCCCGTGCACTTGCAAATGATCCTTCAATTATATTGGCGGATGAACCTACAGGATCTCTGGATTCAAAGACAAGTAATAAAATACTTAAGCAACTAATTGATTTGCACAAATCCAATAATGTAACTTTAATAATTGTCACTCATGATATGGATGTAGCCAGACTTGCAGATAGAATTATTGAAGTTTTGGATGGTAAATTAGTTAATGCATCTGACGATTCACTTCTTGAAAATCAAATTAATGTGGAATAATTTTCCACATTTTTTTGTAAAATGTGTAAAGTATTTAATTCATAAGATATAATAATGTTACATATGGTAAAGTTGAACATAAAAAGTGGTATTAAATTATCATTGCTGATGATATTTTTAATCATGATTGTTTTTTCAATATCTTCCGTAAGTGCTGCGGATGATGCTGGAAATGAAACGGTCATTGATGACAATTCCAATAATAACAATTCTATAAATTTTAATGGAACTTCTTCTAACAGCAATTCTTCATTTTCAAATATTTCCACAAGTTCCTTGGTTGATGGCAATGTGGATGTTGGGAAAACTATTGTGGAAGTCTCTTTAAAATCATCAGATAATGGAAATGCTTATGCAGATGTTTCTGTAGGATATGATGATTATTACGTTAGTGTAAATAATAAGGATTATCCGTCATTTTTCAAAATGAATTCCGGCTTTAAAAAGGCATCCTACGATAATTCTAAAAATATCTTGGATATAATTGCATTTGCTAAGAACAATCGTTTAATGATGAACCTTAATTTGTTAAATGTATCCAGTCAAGAGGTAGAGTTAAGCTTCATTGATGATTTAACTTGGAATTTAATAAATTTCATACGTTCATTATTTAACTAATTTTTTTTAATAATCATCAATGATGTCATGAATAATGCGTAGTGCATCAAGTAAGCCGTGAGAGTATTCAATACATCCAAATGCTGTTCTCATATCCTCTTTTTCAAGATAGTATTTGGAATCATTCCAGTAATCTACTGCCCGGTCATATACTTCCTTTTCTTTTCCAGTAAATTCAATATGTGCTACCTGATTCAAGTTTCTTTCTAATTTTTTAATATCTTTAGCTATTTTTTCCGCACTTTCCAGATCACTCATTTTAACGCCTTCCAGACATGATGAATTCTTTGTCCAACAGTTATGTATGATAAAATTACTAAAATGTAAATTACATATGTGAAATAAATCGGTTGGGTAAAGTATCCGATTAATGCACCAACCATTAATATAATCATACGAACAGCTCTTTCGGCTATTCCGATACTGCAGTCTACACCCTGTGATTCAGCTCTTGCACGAACATAACTGACAGTAATGGCTGAATGAATAGCTAAAACACCAATAAACCAGTCACAATATCCTCCAAAGATAATTCCTATATAGATAATTGCATCGGCAAAACGGTCCATTGTGGAATCCAGGAATGCTCCAAATTTGGATGTTCTGTTATGATATCTTGCAACTGCGCCATCTACAACGTCTAAAAATCCTGAAAGCAATATTGCTATACATCCAAGAATCAGTAGATGATTTGCAAAACCATATGCTGCCAAAATAGCAATAAATGGTGAAATAATAGTCACAATATTCGGATTGATATTTAAATTTCGAGCAACAGGATTCAATATTTTAGTTAACAAGGGTCTTAGACTTTCAAGCATACTTTAATATATGAAGAAATTATCATATATAATTATTTAAAAAATAAAGGTAATTTAATGAAAATATTAAAAACAGACAATCATAGTCCTGATGAAAATGTAATTAATGAGGCTATTGATGTATTGGCTAATGGTGGGGTTGTCATGTATCCTACAGACACTGTTTATGGTTTGGGTGCCGATATATTTAATAATAAAGCTGTTCGTCGGGTTTTTAAAATTAAGCAAAGAAGTCTGTTAAAACCATTGTCTATTTTAGTTTCAAATACTGATGCAATAGATTTAGTTTCCAAAATTTCAATTTATCAAAAGAACACTATTGAAAAATATTTGCCGGGTCCTTACACGTTTATTTTGAAAAAATCCACAATTGTTCCAAGGGTTGTAACAAGTGGATTGACTCATGTTGGTGTTAGAGTTCCAAACAATCAGATTGCATGTAAATTAGCTACTTTATTTCCAATAACTACAACAAGTGCTAATTTATCCAATGAGGAAGTCTTATCAACACCAGAGGATATTTTGGATCAGTTGGGCTGTGATGTTGATTTGGTAATCGATGTCGGGCCTTTGGATTCTGAAAATGCATCAACAATCATTGATTTAACAACACCTCAACCCACAGTTATAAGAAGGTAAAAAGAGAATTAATCTCTTTTCATCGGGTAAAATCCTATTATTCCAAGCAATATTAATAGCATAACTAAAGGATTTCCAGTCTTATTTTCAATTGATACGTCCTCTTTTGGATTTTCTTCTATTATGGTGGTTGAATTTCCTTGAGTTGAATTATCAACAGGAATGTTCATTAATGGAGAATTTTCCTCAGATATTTCATTCTGATTGTTTTCTGTTGTTGTGTTATTGTTGTTTGTTTCGTTTTGGTTGTTTTCTGTTGTTGTGTTATTGTTGTTTGTTTCGTTTTGTGTTGTGTTGTTTTCTGGTATTTCGCTTTCAAAGATATCTTCGAAATTGTCATCATTTTCACTTGAATTTCCTAAAATTTCATCATTAATGATATCTGAATAAGTTAATTTGTATCCGAAGAAATTTTGTGTTTTTGAGTTCACAGAATCAAGAACTTCAAAATCAAATCTTACTTTGGTTGTTTCATTCAGAATCTTTTCTTCACCATGATCGGGGATAATTCTGCCGGATTCTGCTAATTTCATAATGCCTTGGACTATTGTGTCATTATATACATAATAATCATCGGAAAACTTCCATATTATGTCCTGTGCTAATCTGGGATTTTCAATTGTGTAATTGTAATAATCAACAAATAAGATTTTCAAGTAATTACCAATTTCGTTTCCATTTCCATTATTAATTGCCGAAGAAGTGTTTTGGACTTTAAACTCCTGTCCTGCTGTAGTTTCCTTTTGGGCCAAATTAATACAGAATCCGTTGTAGCCATCACTAAAAGGAACATTTACAAAACCTCTATCTTCGGATTTCACCACTTCTCCAATCCTTTTGCTTTCATTTTCTTCAATATTATTCTCATTAGCTATTATTTCGTTTGTCTGATTTTCTGCAGATACTAATGTGATGCAGAGTGTAATTGCAAGTATTGATATGAATAAAGTTAATAGTTTCTTTTTCATTACTTTTTCACCTCTTTAAGGGAGTATTTATTCCATTAATTGATTTTGCTTATAAAGATTTGGTAACTTTTTGATGTCAATTATATATCTTAGTAAAACAAATCTATTCTTATGAAAGTGTTGGCTAATTTCGAGGATAATCTTAAGATTCCTACAAATTCACGTATTGATGATTTATTGAATGGGGGATTTGAAAAAGGTACTGTTACTCAGATTTTTGGACCTCCCAGTTCAGGTAAAAGTAATCTGACATTATTTTTAGCTGTTACAGTTGCTAAAACTGGTAAAAAAGCGATATATATTGATACTGAAGGTGGAATTTCTATTGATAGGATTAAACAGATTGCTGGTGATGATTTTACTGATGTTGCTAATAATATAATGGTTTTTGAACCAACTTCATTTCAGGAGCAGGGTGAAAATATAGGGGCTATAGAATTATGGCTTAGAAAAAACCATGATAGCACCGATGTGTTTATTTTGGATTCAGCTGTTGCGCTGTATCGTGTGGATGATATGAAATCTTCCAGATTGAATAAGGAATTGGGTAAACAGATGGGAAAGCTGTCAAAAATTGCAAGAAGTTATGACATTGCGGTTGTCGTCACAAATCAGATTTATAATTCTTTTGATGATGAAGGAAATAATGATATCAGGGCTGTTGGGGGAATGGTCCTTCAGTATTGGAGTAAAGTTATCATACAATTGGAACGTGGTGAGGAGACCGACCAGAGAATCGCAACTTTAAAACGCCATAGAAGCATTGGCGAAGGTCGGCAAGTTGTCTTCCGAATTACATCTCGTGGAATTAGTTAGCATTAATTTTATAAATAACTTAGAATAAATATTTACTTTGGAGTTATAGTGATATTATGAGTGATATAAAACACCCTGAGAAAAAATTTAAAAAAACTGAAAGGGTACCTCCGGAAGGATACGATTCTTCAAACGATTTCTTTGAAGATGTATTCATGGATAAAGACATGATTTGGATGGGTCAAAATACAAACCATCTTCACGGTGATATCATAGCTGATGCAATGGCTAGCTGTGTTAAAGAAAAAGAATATTGTAAGTACCCGCCTCCAGAAGGTTTTTCTGAACTTAGACAGTTGATTTTGAAAGATTTGGATTTTGATAATTGTGAAGTATTATTGACTGCGGGTGCGACAGAATCTTTATATTTATGTATGCAGGCATTAATTGAACCTGAAGATAATGTTATCTTATCTGATCCTGGTTATTTCATCATTGGTGATTTTGCAAACCGTTTTGGTACTGCAAGATATGTTCCTATTTATAATGAGGAATGTGGATACAAATTAACTCCTAAGTTATTAAGGGAAAATATGGATGAAAATACCAAAATGGTTATTTTAATTGATCCATTGAACCCATTAGGTTCAGCATACACTGAAGATGAACTTAAGGAGTTCGCTGAAATTGCTATAGAAAATGATATTTACTTATTGCATGATGTGACCTATAAGGATTTCGCAAGACAGCATTTCCTTGTTGAAAACTATGCTCCGGGTCAGACTCTAACGATTTACAGTTTCTCCAAAATATTCGGAATGGCTGGTTTGAGAATAGGCAGTGTTGTTTCATCAAAAGAAATAATTGATGTTATTAAAAATGCTGTTGTAAATGATTTAGGTGTTAATATCATAGCACAATACGGTGCAATTGCCGGTTTGAAATCCAAGGAAGAATGGGAAGGAGAAATTCGTGAAATCGCATTCACCAATCAGAGATTGATTAAAGAGATGGTTGATGAAGTCGATGGTGTATTCCTGCCTGTTTATCCGTCTGATGCAAATATGATGGCAGTTGATGTTTCAGGTGCCGGAATTAATCCTAAAGAATTATCAAATTACTTATTTAAACAAGGGGTCTTTGCAAGGGAAGGTGAATATACCTCAGAGTTATTTGGAGACAGATATTTACGTATAAGCTTCTCCATACCTACTGAAGAAATTAAGGTGTTCTGTGAAGAATTCCCTAAAGCTATTGAAGCATTAAGACAAAAATAATCGAGGGTAAATGATATGCGTATAAGATATCATCACCCCATTCCTAATTTTTATGAATTTGAAAATCCCGTCAGTCCTATAAATTCCATTTCCGAAAATATTTTAAATGAGTTAAATGAGATTGTTTTAGAAAAAGGTTTCATTGGAGTTAGTTATTCTGCCTTATCTGATGATTTTAAAAATGAATGGAATATTGATTGGGATAACATTCTTATTTTGAAATATAAGATGTCAGATGATATTTTAACGATGGACCCTTCAAAAGAAAAGACTGTTTTGGAGGATAAGGAATTTCAGGAGTTCGGACGCAGGACTTTTGAAGTCGCCGATTTTTTAAGAAAAAATAATTTTAAAGCTGATTTAATCCATCCATTAGATGACAGCGTCAGTTTAAGGGCTATTGCAATGCAGTCTAGGGATTGTATAATAACCAGAAGCAATATGTGCATGTTTAGGGAAGCATTGAATGTAGGATTTTTCATGATTAAGACTTCAATAGAAAATTTGCCTTTCAAAGATGAAAATGACATGTTATGGGTTGAGGATTTCTGTTCTACCTGTGGAATTTGCATTGACCGATGTCCTGAAGATGCTTTTGATGAGAATGGAAAATTTATTCGAAAATTATGCACTGCTCACAAAAAAGGATGTAGCAAATGCGTTTTGATATGTCCTTTTTACAAACAGGGATATGAAAAAGTTAAGAAAAGATATGACAGAAAACAAGCGAGAGGATAGTATGGATGATAAGATAGCATTAGTATCATGTAGTGGTTTAAGCCCATTAGGACTTGTTGTAAGAGCTGCAACTGTTGAGTTAGCATTGGACAATGATAATATTGTTGCTGCATGCATTACAGAATATTCTGCACAGCCGAATAACTGTGCACCTATTTTGGAGGATGCAAAAATTGTATCAATCACGGGATGCAGTGATGATTGCGTATCAACGATATTGGAGGAAAAAGACATAGAAGTCATTAAAAATATTGATGCGGAAAGTGTTGTTAAAGCATTTGACTTAAATCCTAATGATTCTATTAGATTGGATGATGATGGTGAAGAAGCAGTTAAAGTCCTTAAAAGGTTTATTTTAAGCGAACTTGCTTCAATCTGAATTTAAATTTCGTCACCTAAGAGGAAATCCTAATAGTTATGTATCTTCCAGCAAGTATTGATGCTAATTCACCGGATAATAAGTTAGGATCTGATCCGGAGATATATATGTCGCAATCAAGACAGACTCTATATCCATTAATGCTCTTTTCCCATTGCTCTACTTGTTGAATCTCATCAAAAAATAAATAAATTGTGCCTTCAAGATGTTTTGTTTTTTCATAAACTATTTTGTCTAGGTCAATATAATTATCAATTGAATAATATTTTGGGGATTCAAATGAAATGAATATGATATTGTCTCGGTTTATTCCTTTTTTTTCAAGTTCATCTGCCCAAATGTGTAATAAACTTGTTTTTTTAGATTTTCTACTTCCTGTGAATACTTTTACAAAATCTGAATCTTTGAAATCTTCTAGTTTTTCTAAATATGTTTCCCTTTTTATTTCATTTTTTTTCATTTTTTTTCTCCGAATATTCTTTAGAATTGTATTTTTTGAGAAGATTATTTTATATTTCTATTGAAGTATAAATTTTGTATTTTTTAAAATATGTATTCCTATAGGAATATAAAATTTGAAATATTGGTGGTGAGATTAATAAGAATTAGAAATAGGATGGACTATTTCTAATCTGATAAGTAATAGTATTCTCCTTTTTCTTTCTGTTCACGGTCAAGGTAACTGTCTAGCTTATTTACTCTAGGACGTTTTGTTTCTTTGTCACGTCTGAAAGTAATGTTGAGATTACCTAAAAATTCGTTCATTGAAGTTCTCAAATCAGTTGGCTTTGAAGCATGGCCTTCAAGACCTGGAGTACCGTTGAATACCATGGCTCTGTCTGAAATATAATCAATAAACACAATATCGTGATCTACAATAAGTGATGCTGCATTTCTGCTTTCAACCATCTTACGAATTACTTTTGCAGCAGTTAATCTTTGTTCAACATCTAAAAATGCGGTTGGTTCGTCGAATAGATATATTTCAGCATCTTTTGACAATGTTGCAGCAATTGCGAGCCTTTGAAGTTCCCCACCACTTAATTTGGAGACTTGTTTTTCCAGCATGTCTTCAAGTGCAAATGGAGTCATTATTTCACTTTCAAAGATTTTGCTGCCGTAACTTGGCGCATTCATATATAAAAAGTCACTTACGCTTCCTTCAAAGTCGCTTACGAGGTACTGTGGTTTGTAAGCTATTGTGACCTCTTCATCCACTTCGCCGGTAGTTGGCTTTTCCACACCAGCCAGCATTTTTGCAAAAGTTGTTTTACCGATACCGTTTGAACCGAATGCGGTAACTATTTCATCATAGAAAATGTCTCCTGCATCAGCACTTAATTTGAATCCGTCATAATCTTTTGAAATATCTGAATAGCTTGCAAGTGCATCTCCTTCATCTTCAGGTGTTGGTGGCCTGATTGTAAATTCAATAGGATTTCTGCGAATTCTCACGTTTTCTTCTGTTAAAAATCCATTGATGTAAGCATTAATACCAATTCTCACTCCTTTCCTTCCGGATACTACCCCATATCCTCCGGGAGTACCATATAATATGTGCACATTGTCAGATAAAGCATCGAGTGTAGCAAGGTCGTGCTCAATTACAAGAACGCTTTTTCCTTCTTCTGCAAGGGATCTTATTACTTTTACAGCATTCAATCTCTGGGATACGTCTAACCATGATGTCGGTTCATCAAAGTAATAGAAGTCACCTTCTCTTAAAACCGTAGCGGCTATTGCAACTCTTTGAAGTTCTCCACCACTGAGGTTTTCCATTTTTCTGTCAAGCACATTTTCAAGCTGCAACTCTTTACAGACGTAGTCGAGCTTGTCTCTTTCATTAACGTTTTCAAGCAAATCTTTAACTTTGCCTTTTACGACTTTCGGTAACTGATCAACCATTTGAGGTTTTAAGATAGCTTTAACTTCGCCGTTTGACAATTTTGAAAAGTAGCTTTGGAGCGCTGAACCTTTATAAAATTCAATCACATTATCCCAGTTTTCCGGAGGATTTTCAAAGTCTCCAAAGTTTGGAATCAGATTTCCGGATAGGATATTCATGATTGTGGATTTACCGATACCGTTCGGTCCTAAAAGTCCAAGCACGGTTCCTTCCTCCAGGCTTGGAAGTCCGAACAATTCAAATTGGTTTTGTCCAAATCTGTGAATAGGTTCGCCGACTGCTTCCGGCAAGTTAATAATACTGATTGCATCGAACGGACATCTGTTTGTGCAGATACCGCAACCTTCACACAGCTGTTCTGATATTAAAGGTTTTTTTGTATCTTCGTCTACAACGATGGTGTCTTCATCCATCCTAACGCCGGGACAGTAACTGATACAAAGATAATCACATTTTTTGGGTTGACATCTGTCCTTGTCAAGTATAGAAATACGAGTCATTAATAATCTCCTTAAATTAAAAAATAATCTTTAATACTTAAATTATGTATTTGATTGTTTTTAAATGTTAAGAAAAGATACTTTTTTTCATAAACATTAAATATTTTCATTTCTAAAATATTATTAATTAATCATCATATAAAGTGATTTTAATGAAGCAAGTTATGGTCGTAAGGACAGATTTAAAAATGGGTAAGGGCAAAATTGCTGCCCAATGTTGTCACGGTTCTATTGGAGCTTACAAAAGAACATCTCCCGATAAAATTAAAAAATGGGAAAATGAGGCTTATGCTAAGGTTGTATGTAAAGTAGGCTCTTTAGAGGAATTATTGGAAATTAAAAAACAAATCGCTCAGAGGAATATTTCACATTTTCTTGTAGTTGATGCTGGAAGGACACAGATACCTACATCATCCGTTACAGTTTTGGGTATCGGGCCTGATGAAGATGAAATTATTGATGAAGTGACTGGGGATTTGAAACTTTTATAGCATAACTATTAATTTAATGATAGCTATTTTCAATTAAATGTGGATGTGATTATTATCATAAAACAGGTTGTAAAAATCGGGGGAAGTTTATTTCCAGATTATGCAATAAAATTGGCAGAAAAGCTGGAAAATACCAATTCGCTCATTATTTTGGGCGGAGGTGAATTTGCAAATCTGATTCGTAAATATGACTCAGCTCAAAACTTTTCTGAAGAGGTAACTCATTACACGGCTATTGATTGCATGGATATCATTGCAAAACTTGTAAATGATAAGGTTTCTTCGTCAAAATTGGTTTTTACTCTTGATGATGCATTATCAATATCTGATGAAGGTTTTACTCCGATTTTTGTTGTTTCTGACTTTTTAAAAAAGGAAGATCCCTTTGAATGCTCATGGGATGTCACATCCGATTCAATTGCAGCTTATGTTTCTCACTGTTTAAATGCAAACCTTTTAATAGTAACAAATGTAAATGGTATATATACCCGAGAACCTAGTGAAGAAGGTTCCAAATTCATTAGTAAAATTGATGCGAAAAAACTACTAACTTTTGAAGAATCATCAATTGATTTAATGTTGCCTTCTCTTTTGATTGAATTCGGGACTAATTGTTATGTTGTAAATGGAATGTATCCTGAAAGGGTTTTATCTCTTATTGATGATAATATAAATGATTACAATTTCGATTACACACTAATAATAGGTGATTAGATGAAAGAAGTAGAATGTATTTCATGTAAACAAGAAATCCCATTAACTGGTCCGTTCGTTGAATTCGAATGTCCAGAATGCGGAGCAAAAATTGCAAGATGTGAAAAATGCCGTACCTTTGGTCACGCTTACAAATGTGAATGCGGATTCGAAGGTCCTTAGATTAATGGAGGAATTAGAATGGGTGAAGTTTTAACCACTATGAAAATCATGCCGGAAAGTCCGGAAGAAGACTTAGAAGCTATTAAAGCAACTATTGAAAGTTCAATGCCTGAAGGCGCTAAAATTCACGAAATTGCTGAAGAACCTATTGCATTCGGTTTAGTAGCTATTATCTTAAACTTCATCACCGAAGATGGTGAAGGCGGATCTGAACCTGTTGAAGAAATGGTTTCAGCTATTGAAGGTGTTGCCAGTATTGAAATTACTGGTGTAGGAAGATTAATGTAATCTTTCAAAACTTTTTCTTTTTTTATTTTAGACATTTATTGTTGCATTACGCAACATTTATATATATGAATATTTATAATAATTAACTGTGATAACATGAAAAATTATGAAGATATTATAAATAATTCGCCGTTTATTTTAAATCATTTGATTTCACTTAAGGAAACTCATGATTATTATTTAAAACAGTTTCTTAAAAAGGAAACAGAAATAACTTATTCTCAGTATTATATGTTTATGCTGCTTTACTTTGAACCTAATGTAAACCAGTCAGATATTGCAAAAGCATGTTTCATGAACAGAAGTGGTGTATCAAGAGCATTTTCCGAATTTGAAAAGAAAGGGCTGATTAAAAGGGATATTAATCCGTATAATAAAAGGGAATATATTACCACATTAACTCCAAAAGGATTGGAAACAGCTAAGTTTTTGGAGGAAAAAGAGATTGAATGGGATAATATGATTTGTGAGGAGCTGAATTTATCTCGTGATGAATTATTGGAATTATTATCCAAATTATCCATGAAATCTTTGATGTTCAATAGAAAACAATTTTAATCATCATCAAATAAATATTCTATTTCCGTTTCATCAATCAGGTCGGATCCGCATTCTTCACAGGCCATGTTTGAAGGGTCATTCAACGCACCGCATACTGAACAGGTTATCATTTCATCACCTTTTGTATATATTTTGTGAATATTTATATATAAAACTTATTAGCTCAGAACAATTTTCATTTGTGGCTTCAACAAGCTTTAAAAAGTACTTTAACTTACTAAATATTCATGTTTGAATTAGTAATCGCATGTTTTATAGGAATATTGATAGGTACAATGACTGGCATGGTGCCGGGGATTCATGTTAATACTGCCGGAGCAATCCTTTTTGCATCATCAACATTTTTATTATCATTTTTGAGTCCGGAATTTCTTTGTGTAGTGATGGTTGCAATGTCAATTGCCCATGCGCTGATAGAATTCGTTCCGTCAATGCTTTTGGGTGTTCCTGAAGAAGGAACGGCAACATCAATACTGCCTGGCCATAGAATGGTATTGCAGGGACGTGCAAAAGAAGTAATCCGTATAGTTTGTGTAGGGGGTTTTGGAGCCATAATAGTTACAATTCTGATGCTTCCAATTTTCAATATGCTTTTGCCGATGTTGCATGAAGCGTCCAAGCCTTTCACGTGGATGATTCTGCTTTTTGCTTCAATCTATTTGACATACAGCTTAACAGGTACAAATAGGGATTTCTTATGGTCTTTATTGCTGTTTATACTATCAGGAATTTTGGGATGGGCCATTTTTCAAACTCCAATTTCGTCCGGAGTAACGCTGATGTGTACTTTTTCAGGATTGTTTGGAATCAGCACTATTCTATTCAGTTTAAATGATAATTCAACGCTTCCTCATCAGAACTCATTTTATGATTTAAACATTGATTTCAATAAATTCAAAAGCATTTTCGCCGGAGGAATCACCGGAGCAATCTTGGGTTTTTTACCAGGATTCGGGCCTGCTCAGGGAACTGTAATTGCCCAGGCTGCAAGCGGAGCCAGTGATAATGACGATGATGACACGGTAAACTTTTTACTTGCAACTTCAGGTTTAAATATTTCCGACTGTCTATTTTCGTTGATGGCAATTTATATCATTGGAAATCCCAGAAGTGGTATTGCAGTTTATATGTCTTATCTGATAACGGACATGACTTTAAATCATTTATTGATTTATATTTTCGCATCACTCTTGGCAGTGTCTGTTTCTCTTGCATTGGCATTAAAATTGGGGGATTCTTTCTCTAAATTGATGGGTGGTGTTGACTATAAAAAACTTTCAATCGGAGTCATTCTGCTTCAAATTGTAATTCTGTTCATTTTTATATTTTATTATCAGGCTCCTGTAGCTTATATGGTGTTGGCTTTAATTACATCCACTGCAATGGGAATGCTTCCTCATTATCTTGGAGTTGGGAAATCTCATCTGATGGGTGTTTTGATTATTCCGGCTATCGTAATTTACATGCAGATGTTTATATGAGAGGAGATTTTAAATATTTTTAGAATCATATTTGAAATTGGATATTAATTTATCGGGTGATATTATGGATAATAAAGAAAAAGTCATAGAAGCATTCAGAAACTCTGAAGATCCGTTAAATGCCACTAAGGTTAGTGAAATTTCAGGTGTCGAGAAAAAAGAAGTTGACAAAATCATGAAAGAGTTAAAAAAGGATGAAACTATTGTTTCACCTAAAAGATGTTATTGGACTCTTGCAGATAAATAATTGTTAATTCAGCATTATGTTTTTGGAAAAATAGTTTAGATAATCAGCACATTATCCGCTATTTTTTCAGCTTTTTTTATTATTTCTGAAGCATCATCATTTGGAAATGCATCTATCACGCACAAATCAACTCTTGGAGTTTCTAAATCTTCAAAAGCTTCATTATGTATCTCATAGTTTTCATCAATTCCGTTAACTTCCAGATTTTCTTTTAAATTTTCAATAGCTTGAGGATATATGTCATTGAAAATTACTTTCTCAAAGCCATATTTCAACAGGTATATTCCTATTGCACCGCTGCCGCACATTGCATCAATCGCAATTCCCTTTTCTATTTTATTATTGTTGAGGTAATTGTGCAGTTTAATTAATTTTCCTTCGGTTGTTGTTGCAACCTCTATGTGGTGTTTGCTTTGATTCTTGTTGATTATTATTTTTTCATTAATCAGGGTTCTCATAACATTTGTCTGCAGGTCACATCCTGCGAGCAATTCAAAATGATTGATCGGAGTATTTTTATTTAGCTGCCCGACGGTATCTGCAGGACTTCCCTTAAGCACTCCTTTAACCTCAGGAACTTCATCAATCAGTCTTAAGGCAACCTTATCTGTAAAATCTGGGTGAAGTAGGATTAATGTGTTTTCATTTATGAATTGCGGATTTAAACTGCTGTAATAGAAGTCACTTAATGGGACTGGACTGTTCCGCCTTAATGTGGCATTCTCAGGCACTATTTTTTCCTCAATCATTATCTTTAGGATATGGCTCATTGTGATATCCAATGGTCTTTTGCCACAGGCACATTTCTTATAATTCCCATCAATTATATTTAAATCAATAAGATCTTTTAAGGGACTGAATTTTTTAACTTGAACATCTTTACAGTCATTACATTCATTTAATTTTTTAATTTTTTCATCTAAATTTTCAAAAGTTGTTATACAGTTTTCACCACAATCGCATTTTACCCTCATAATTTAATATTGATTTCACTTCATAATTATAATTTCACTCGTAATAAAAATTTATTAATAAGTATTACTAATCTATTTTTACAAACAAATTTCATGGAAGGTGATTTTTAATGAATATGTTAAACGAGAGCAATAGTTCAATACCGGTGTATGAGGTATTTAAACAGAAATATACTCCTGAAGAAAAAGTACTTTTGGCAGAAATTAGGGAAAACTTGGTTGATTTAGCTATATCCAGTGGAGAGAACTTTCAATTGAATAAGGTTAAATTATACAATGATATTAAAAATTTTTTATATACAAGATTGCCATATGAATCAGGAAGGGTATCCCGAGAATATGTCGAATCATTGTCTAGAAAGATATTGCAGGATATTGTCGGTTATGGCCAAATCGACCCGTTAGTTCACGATGATGATTTGGAGGAAATCATGATAATCGGAATTAATAAACCAGTTTTTGTATATCACAGGGAATATGGTATGATGAAAACAAACATTGTTTATAAGGATGAAGACGAATTAACCGATCTGATTGATTTGATGGCAAGACAAATCAACAGAAGAATCGACCAGGAATCTCCTATTTTGGACGGTAGACTAATGGACGGATCAAGAATCAACGCAACCATTCCTCCGGTATCCGCTGACGGGCCTTCTTTGACGATTCGTAAGTTTAAAAAGGATCCCTTTACAATAATTGATCTTATTAATTATAAGACGATTTCAGTAGAGCTTGCAGCATTTTTCTGGTTATGTTTTGACGGGTTGGGTGTAAAATCTGCCAATGCGATAATTTCCGGCGGAACTAGTTCAGGCAAGACTACCACATTAAATGCGTTAACGTCATTAATCAATCCGAAGGAGAGAATTATAACAATAGAGGATACGTTGGAACTTCAGATACCTCATGAGCATGTCATCCGTATGGAAACACGTCCGTCCAATACGGAAAATCGTGGTGAGTTAACGATGAATGACCTGGTTAAGAATTCCTTAAGGCAAAGGCCGGATAGGATAATTGTTGGTGAAGTAAGGGCTGATGAAGCCATAACACTCTTCACTGCTTTGAACACGGGTCATTCAGGTTTCGGAACGCTTCACTCCAATGATGCAAGAGAAACTATAACCAGATTAACTAATGAACCGATGTCTGTTCCGGAAATAATGATTACAGCTATTGATTTTATAGTGATGCAAAACAGGATTTATAAACCGAATGGTGTTTCATATAGGCGTATCAGTGAAGTTGCCGAGGTTGTAGGTATTGAAGAGGGCACTGTTCAGCTAAATAAGATATTTGAGTGGAATCCAGAAACGGATAAAATCGAAAATGTTAGCATCGCTTCAAGGACTTTGTCTGAAATAGCTAAATTAAGTGGAAATTCATTAAATGATTTGTATAAGGAAATAGGCAATCGCCAAATTGTATTGCAGCATATGTTAAGTCATAACATCCGTTCTGTCGATGAGGTTAATGCAGTAATCGAATCTTATTATGCAGACCCTCAGAAAATGTTAAATCAGATAATTTTGAAAGGATAGTGGTTATATGTTTGATGGATTGTTTATCAGTGTTGGAAATTTCTTTTTATTTATTTTCAATTCAATTAAAAATTTTAAATTTCCATCATTCAAATCATCTAAAAAACCCGAAGAAATGTCATTTGATTTTAAGATTTCTGATAATGTACAAAAGGACGATTTTGCTTTCGATGATATCAGGAACTTTTTTATTCAAAATATCTCTTCAAAAATGGGTATTGCTGCTTTGGCTGCAATATCTTTAGTTTTGTTTATCGGATTCGGCTTTGAAATTTCTGCAATTTTTCTAACTGTAATTGTGATGCTTTACATTTTCATGGTTATTTATCCACAGATTAAACAGAAAAGGGATTATGATGATTTGAACTTGGAATTACCTTATGCTTTGCGTCATATGGGCATTGAATTAAAATCAGGTAAAGGGTTGCATGATACATTAATGACCGTTGCCAATGCGAACTATGGTTCATTTTCACGTGAATTAACGCGGGTTTTGGAGGAAGTTCGATATGGCCAGTCGACTGAAAATGCTCTTTTGGACATGTCTGACAGGGTCGGTTCCGATGGTCTTTCTAGATGTGTTCAGCAGATTGTCGGAACATTGCGTGTTGGTGGAAATCTGGCCAATAGTCTGGAAGTCATTGCAACGGATATTTCTTTTGATATGCACGTTAAGTTAAAAGATTATTCCCAGAGATTAAATGCATTCATATTAATTTACACATTCATTGCCATTTTAGCTCCTGTAATATTGCTGATAATGTTAATGGCGGCTTCAACAGTAATGGGAGACATAATTCCTTCAAATATAATAATGATTATGTATGTCGGATTGTTTCCTATGATTGTGGTCTTTATGGGTGTTTTGATAAAAAAATTAGAACCTAAAATATAATAGATCTCTCTATTATATTAGGTTTTTTCTTATAATATATTTTCAATTCCTTTTGATGCTAGAAGTCCGATAAATGAGCCTTGTGGAGTCATTACAATATTTCCTTTTGAATATTGGTCAAGTGCCACATTTACCATTTCTGCTTTTTTATCAGAGTTTGTTGCAGACTCAGCAACTGCCCTTACAATATCTAGAACAGCTTCTCCTCTTGATTCTCCGCCGCTTGATTGTTCTTCACGGATAATGTCAATACCGCTGGCATTCACGTAAGTTCCATTAATCTTTAATGGTGAAGCGACATCGAGTATGCCGTCCAATCCTTCAGTGTTGATTGCTACAACAGCGTCAATAGGTATTTGGGTTTGATATTCAACGATTTCTTTGGCAAGTTGCATTGACTTTTCATTATCCTTGCTCCAAAATGAATCATGCAGTAATAATTTTGATCCGGCACCTTGGGCTTGCGCTTCAGCAGGCTCTGATGCGTTTGGATGCGTCATTCCATGCGGATAAATTGCAGTGTAATTTTGTATTTCTCCGTCTTTTAGATAAACAATAAATGCCATGTCGCAGGCACCCATTCCAGGACGGGTTTCACTTTCATCAATTGCACAGACTAAAATATGACTATCTCCTGAAGATAAGTCTCCCCCATTATTTATAAAAAGAGCTCCTGCAATAATTGTTATTATTCCGATTAGGATAACGATAATTATTGCAATAATTATTTTTTTTCTCCTATCCATGTCCATTACCTACACAATTTGTATATAATAAAATTTATTAATTTATTATTATTTAAAATTAGTTTTTTTTCGGCGATTGATTGGTTTTTTGAGGCAATGAATAAAAAATAGTTGGGTAATTGTATTAATTAATGACAATTACATCCAAAGAAAAATGTCCAAATTTTTTTAAAAATTCTTTTTGCAGTATTTGTTTCGTTTGCTGCTGATTCACAGCATTTACGTTTATTTTTTGTTGCCATTTAAATCACTTATCCATATTGTTTATATAATAATTATTTTGGAATTGGAAATATATAATTATTTTGGTGTGACTAAAAATAGTATAAATAGGTGAAATTAAATATGATGAACATATTTAATTTCGTGAGAGTAGTTATATGCTTTTTTTATTAAATTAGAAAAGAGAGTTAAACTAATTTAATAACAATCGGAGTGTAGTAATATGGTTTTTAACCAATAACACATTAGTAATATGAAATTAGATATTTAGGTTTACCTAATTTTTATCACTATTTCTAATTTAGTTCTTTATTATATATAAAGTTTTTTATTTTTTTAGGTTTACCTAAAAATTTTTCAGATTATTTGGTATGCCTAAACATTTAAATACCATAAAAATAAAATTTTATATTATGTTTAGGTTAGCCTAATCTTTGAATTTTGATGTCGGTAGAAACTTAAACTAAGATGATTTTTTTCAAAAAAGGGTGATGTTTGTTAAGATCTTCGGATCTTAATAAATTTTCTCTAAAAAATTCAATAAAAATGGGAGAATGGTTAATGAAAGAATTAATTGTAGGATTAGCTGGTAACCCAAACGTGGGTAAAACTACAGTATTCAATCAATTAACCGGTATGCGTCAACATGTAGGAAACTGGCCTGGAAAAACTGTTGAAAGAGCAGAAGGTAGTTTTAAACATGGAGATTATGAATATGACGTTGTCGATTTACCGGGAAATTATGCATTAAGTGCTCATTCTATGGAAGAAATCGTATCAAGAGATTTCATTGTAGATGATGATTCTGATGTTATAATTAATGTTGTAGATGCAGCTAATTTAGAACGTAATTTGTATTTAACAGTTCAAATGATGGAATTAGGAGCTAATTTAGTAATGGCTCTTAACATGAACGATTTTGCTAAGAAAAAAGACCATATCATTGATATTAAATTAATGAGTGAATTATTAGGTTTCCCAGTAGTGGAAGTAAACGCTAAAACCAAAGACGGTTTCGATGAATTATTAACCGCCGTTGAAAAAGCTGCTGCAAAACCAGTAGATTCAAGTGCTAAGTTATCATATGGTGATGAATTAAGAGAACATTTAGGTGATCTTCAAGGTCTCATTGAACAGGATAAAGATTTACTCGATGTTCCTTCTATTTGGACTGCAATTAAGTTATTAGAAAAAGATTCTATTGTTATAGAAAAAGTTCAACAATCTGGCATGAGTTCCAAAATCATGATGGAAGTTGACAAAGTAAGTAAACACCTCATCGATATTTTCGGTGAAGGTGCAGAAGAAGTTATTGCAAATGCAAGATATGCATTTATTGATGGTTTAATGGCTGAAGCTGTTAAAAAACCAGCTGTTGAAAAAGAAACAACAACTGATAAGATTGATAAAATTGTTACTAACAGAATTTTAGCACCTATTATATTTATTGTTATCATGTGGGTATTGTTCCAATTGACATTTACAATTGGTGCTCCTTTCCAAGATATGATTGATGAATTATTCGGTATGATTGCGGAAGCAGTCGCAGCATTTATTCCTAACGAATATCTCGCTTCATTCATCTGTGACGGTATCATTGGTGGAGTAGGTGGAGTTCTTACTTTCTTGCCTATCATTATCTTAATGTTCCTGTTCTTAAGTATCTTGGAAGACTGTGGTTACCTTGCAAGAGCAGCATTTACTTTAGATAAAGTTATGCACAAATTAGTTGGTCTTCACGGAAAAGCATTCATTCCTATGATTTTAGGATTCGGTTGTGGTGTACCGGCTATTATGGCAACCAGAACAATGGAAAATGAAGGGGACCGTATGCTCGCTATGATGCTCGTTCCATTCATGTCATGTACTGCAAGATTACCAATTTATGCTATTTTCACAGCAGCATTCTTCGCTGAAAGTGAAGGTACAGTACTGCTTGCAATTTACCTGTTAGGTATTGTTGTTGCACTTATTGTTGCAGGTATCCTCAAAAGAACCATGTTTAAAGGAATGTCCACTCCATTCGTTATGGAACTTCCAACATATAAAGTACCATCCATTAAAGGTGTATTATTACACACCTGGGAAAAAGTAAAAGGATTCTTAAGAAAAGCAGGTACTATTATTCTTGCTTGTTCAATCGTTTTATGGGCTTTAAGTATCTTCCCATTAGGTGTGGAATACGGATCAGCTGACAGTGTTTTAGGTATGATTGGTAATGTCATCGCACCTATATTCGCTCCTTTAGGATTTGGATTCTGGCAAGCTGCTGTAGCAATCATTGCTGGTTTAGCTGCTAAAGAAGTTGTAGTTGCAACCTTCGGTACACTAGCTGGTATGGAAGAAGACGATGAAGAGGGAATCACTTCATTAGTACAAGAAACATTCACCCCATTATCTGCGTTCTCATTCATGGCATTTACATTATTATACACTCCATGTTTCGCAGCTATTGGTGCAATCAAACAGGAAACCAACAGTTACAAATGGGCATTAACTATGTGTGCTATCACTTTAGTAACTGCATATATTGTTTCATTCTTGATATTCAATATTGGTGCTTTAGCTGGGTTTGCATAGGTGAATAATACATAATATGCATAAAATTCCAAAAAGGTGATGATTAGATTATTCTAATTATCATTAATTTTTTGGTTTAACTAAATATTTATATAATACTTCATACAAAGTTTAGTATACCTAAAAATTTTTAATATTTATGACTGGTGATAAAATGAAAACATTGAAAGATGCAAAACCTGGTGAAACAGTAACTCTAGTAAAATATCACAACACTGGAGATATTGACTTAAGAAGACACTTATTAGGTATGGGTTTTGTTAAAGGGGCTAAAATTCAAATTAAAAAAGTAGCTACTTTGGGAGATCCTATTGAAATGAGTATTAAAGGTTATGATGTTTGTCTTCGTAAAGAAGAAGCTGAAAATATTGAAGTGGAATAGCTTCAATTTTTCATTTATTTTTTTATTATTTTTAATAACGGTGTTATTATGAAATGTCGTATGTGCGGTTTCGAGTTTGATGAAAATGAACTGGAAAACCGGGGATGTTCAAGTTGCGGAAAACATGGTTGCAACAGTTTTCATTGTCCAAACTGTGGATTTGCAAACTCTCCCGAACTTGATGATGAGTTTGAATTTATTGTTAAACTTAAAGACAGATTTAAAAAACGAAAATCTGCTAATTAATCTTTTTTTATTTTAATTATTTCGTCAACGACTTCATTTACACTTATTTTTGTTGTATCTACAGGATAGCCTCTTTCCTTAAGGGAATATAATATTTCTGTGGTTATAGGTGCTTTCAGATGAGCTTTTTTTAATAGTTCCTTGTTGGAAAATATTTCATGTTTGTCTCCACTATCGATAATTTCCCCTTCATTTAAAACAAATATCTTTTCAGCAAATTCATTTACCATTTCTATGTCGTGTGAAGATATAACGATGCTCATTCCGTCTTTATTCAGGTCATTCAAAATACTCAATACTTTTTCAACACCTTCCGGGTCTAAGCCTGCCGTTGGTTCATCGAGTATCATTATTTCTGGTCTCATGGCTATGATTCCTGCGATGGCAACTCTTTTTTGCTGTCCTCCGCTTAAGTGGTGCGGTGTTTTGTTTCCATATTTTTCCATGCCGACCATTTCCAAAGCTTCACTTACACGTTTTTCAACTTCTTCGTAACTTAAACCCAAATTCATAGGACCAAATGCCACATCTTCCTTAACTGTAGGTGCGAATAACTGGTCATTTGGATCCTGAAATACGATTCCTACTTTTTGCCTTACTTCCAATAGTGTTTCCTTATCATATTTGATGGCTTTTCCATCTATTTCAACATGTCCTGATGTTGGTTCGGTCAGTCCGTTAAAGTGTGAGAATAATGTGGATTTTCCAGCGCCGTTAGGCCCCATTATGGCAACTTTCTGTCCTTTATAAATTTCCATATTTATGTTTTTCAATGCATGGGTTCCGTCAGGGTATGTGTAACTCAAGTTTTTTGTTGAAAGATGTACTTCGTTCATTTTAATTCCAGCTTCTTTAATTTATAGATAAGTTCTCTCCAAGGTATCCTAATTGATTCGTATATTTAATTAAAATAATCTCTATAATTATAATCAATAAAATTATCGTGGTAATATATATGTAGTCATTTCTTTCTAATGATTTCTTTTCATTAAATAAATCTGACTTGTCTGAATATCCACGGCTAATCATACTTTTGTAAACTCGCTCACCCTGTTCGTATGATTTAACAAACATCATTGCAACAGAATATCCGACTTGCCTTACTCTCCATTTGTAGGGCGTTAACTTTGAATGTATATGAAAATTTCTTGATTTTTGGGATTTTCTGATGGCTGCAAGTTCATCAATAAAAACAAATAAAAATCTAACCATTATACTTAAAATCATTGCAAGATCTTTTGGCATCTTTAACCTTCTAAATGAAGCGACAATCTGCTGCATCGGGCTTGTGGAAGATAATATTACAATTGATGTCAGGGAAACTATCATTCTAACTAACAATAAAATCGCCCAATTAAGTCCAACATCCGTTACAGTTATCCATGAATAGCTCCATATTATGTTTCCCGGATGAATGAATGGTTGAAATATGATTATTGCCCCTCCGAAAGGCAGTAGCAATGCAATCCGTTTAAAAGAATCAACATATGATAAATCAGCTATAAATATCACAATTAATAAAAAGATTTCTAAAACAATTGGTATAAACAGGTTATTTGAGAAAGCAGCAATGACAATAATCAGAATAGCAGATATTAATTTAATTCTTCCATCCAAATTATGTATTGGACTGTCCTTTGATGCTAATTCATCCAGATTTAGTGCTTTTGTGATATCCGCCATAATATTTCTCTAAAAAAATTTATTATTATAAGTAATAATTATTATATTAAAAATAGTATAAAAAGATGGAAGTTAAATGAACTTCCTCTTTTTACAATTTCACTTAACCTTTTCTTTTTACAACTTCGCCAACAGCGAATCCGCATATGAGTGTCAGCAGGGCACCTAATATGAGCACACCAACTTCACCAATTGATTCAAGAGGTTCGTAAGAATAGTCGGGGAACGGTGAAGCAAATACTTCGGTTGCTACATCTTCGCCAACGCCTGCGTCTTCTGCAGATTTTTCTAATCCGTCAGGATCACCTGATGCGATGAACGGGGAAAGACAACTGATTATGACACATATTACTATTGCAACTATTATTAATGTTTTATCACGTTTATCCATGTTATTGTCCTCCTTCCGCAATTTTGTTTTTGTTCCATACTAAAAGGTCTGGTCTGAATTTTTCTAAAGCCATAATCACAATAACCGTTAATACTGCTTCGATTATTCCGATGAATATGTGGTATGTTACCATTGAAGCGATTCCTATTGTTAATGGGAATGTTCCGGCTATTGCCATTTCGATTGCACATGCTAGTGCTGCAACTACAGTTGCTAGCCATGCTGCTACTCCGCTTGCTCCATAAATTCCGATTGTTCCTTTCAATGCTTTAAAGGTGTATAAACCAACAAATCCTCCTATGATTGCCATGTTCAATACATTTGCTCCAAGTGCAGTAATTCCTCCGTCTCCAAATACTAATGCTTGGATAATTAATACTACAGTAAATACTAGAATCGCTGCTTCAGGTGCACAGAATATAATTGCTACTAGCGCTCCACCAACCATATGTCCACTTGTTCCGAATGGGATTGGCATGTTCATAGACATAATAGCAAAGATACCTGCTGCAAGAACTGCTAAAAGAGGAATGCGTTTTTCATCTAGGTTATTTCTAGCCCATTTGCTGGCAAAGTATAATGCTACGATTAAAATCACATAGTATATTGCGCATTGCCAGAATGGTATGAATCCGTCAGGTATATGCATTTATTTTTCCTCCATTTTCCTATATGTATTACTTTTTTGTAATTTTTCACGTTAAAGTAATACTTATTTTTATTCAATATCAAGTTATAGGGAGTATAATCTATTATAATTAATGAATACTTCTTAATTTTAGCTTGACATTAAACATTTTTACGATTTTTCTTATATAAAGCTTATTAAAGTAATACTTTTAGTTTGATTTTTTTAAAAAAAGTAATAATAAAGTATTACTGGATGTATAAAAATTCTATAATTAGTATTACTTATTAAAAATGGACTTCAATATTATTGTAAAATAGACAAAAATAGCGATTGCAAAATAAAATAAAACTTGAATATCCAATATTCCTGTTTCAACACCTAAAATGGAATAGGTTAACAGTAAAGCATATAAACCAATATAAAAGAAGTTTTTTGTTTTTTTCATTATTTTAAATCCGATTCCTAAAATAAAGCCCAAAAAGCACATTTCAAAAGCAACACCAACTTTTCCGAAATCAGCTACCATCTGTCCGATTAATGTAGGGGTCACTGTAACTTCGGTTCTCCAGGATATCAGTTTGCCCACAAACATCCGTGGTCCAAGTTCGCTTCCGGGAATGGAACTTGCAAGCAGTTTTCCGTGAGTCACGCCGAAGTTTCCGCCAATAAAATCAAGCAAGTTTAAAACATGCAATGTGAAATCCGCCCTGCTTTTAAGAGTATAGAATGGATCAATTGCAGTACTTACGGTTAATTCATGAATTGATCTGAAATATCCGATTCCGATTATCGCACCTACACCAATCGCTCCTCCAAGCACAACTTCCCAGACGGCTATTATGTTTCCATAGTATGCTATGATGATTAGCAACAGCAATGCTGCAAGTATCGGGGTTCTATAGCCTAAAGTTAATAGGATTGCAACATCGATTATCAAAAGCAGAAGGAATCGGAATCTGACTTGGGATCTTGTGATTATTGTGTCCTGAAAATCCTTCAAATAAACGCCGGCCAGTATGCAGGTACCGGGAATTATTAAAAAAACAGGCATTGTAAAAGCAGGTTTCAGTAAATATCTGATTGATGGCTTTAAAATTGGAATTCCACCAACAGATGCAATGCTGATAAAGAAAAATGCAATGCTTATCAATATTAAACAAAACCCTATTGAATAAATGTCTCTTCTTTCAAAAACCAAAACGCTTTTCATATCATTTAAAAAGAATCTTGGCAGTACTGCAGAGCCTATAAAAAAGAATATGGAAGCTATGATTAGAGTAACGGTCAGGCTTTCAGAAATCGAATTGAGCGATAATGCTAAAAAAGCGGCAAAAACCACCAGAACAACTAACGGATTGAATATGTGATTTTCCAAAACACTGCTCTTTTTTATAAAACTCAAAAAGTTCTCATTTGGATATAAACTTTTAAAAAAACTGTTTACCCACTGATTTTCTATAAAAGCAATTATGGAAAAGATTGTTGTAAATAAAAATGATTTATGAAATTCATCACTTATAATGTTTAAAAAAGAAGTTAATTTAGAATAAATGAAACTCATAAATCACACAACTTAGAATTTTTGGATATTGTTGACATCAAAATTATTTTTAATGGTATTGATGTCGGAATCACTGCAGTTATAAATTCTTATGGTTATCTCGCCTGTAATTCCATTAAAGTTACCTAGTATAGGGTTTGCTTGGGAAATTTCTGTGTCCGTTGCTCTAACAAGATTTATCTGATCAGTATATCCTGTATTTGAAGCTTTTAAAGAAATCCTTTCGCTGTTTTGATACAGTAAGTTAGTTATCTGTTGGAATGCCATAGTTTCAAGTGTATCTAAAGAAACTGTGGTTGTAATTTCATATGTTGAATTTTCAGGAATTCCTGAAACTAAATCTTCAAGGGATGTAATGTTTTTTGGGTTTGCTTTAATTTCAGTTAAGTTAGAATATTTTTCCCCATTCATTTCCAAGGTCATACTGTCTATGTAAACATCTGCATTAGGGACATGATTGTAAAGACCAACAATGTAGCTGCTTCCATTACAGTTAACAAGTCCTTTTACATTGCTTCCCCGGTCATCATCCATCCATTGGATATTGCCCGCTAATGTAACAGGTTTTCCATCGCTTGAATTAAATCCGTGAATGGTTGTATCTACAATAAATCCCTGCCTATAATAAGTCAGATATTTTTCAACAATTTTATTCAATGTTGAAGAGTCATAAGAAGTACTTTCACTAGATGAATCATCGTCTGAAGTAATATGTACAAATGCAAATACTACTGCACATATCACTAAAATTATAATTGCGTAATCAACTAGCGTGAATCGTTTTTTCATATCAGATCATTCTTCATAAATCGCACCGACAGGACAAACGTCAACACATTCTCCACATGAATCACATTTGTCCGGGTCAATAATTACTTTATATGCTTTTTTTGTTATTGCTTCTTCCATACAGACGTCAATGCAATCTTCGCATATTCCACATTCTTCCATATCTATTATCATCAATGTGCTACACCACGATTTAATTATTTTAATAAAATAACTTTCCATATAACTTATTTTAATATTTTCTTTCTTAATGTTTAAATAGTTTTTTTAATATAACATTTGCATTATAATTTGGATAAAAATAGTGTTTGGGCAAACATTTATATATTATAAAAACAAACATTTATAGTGTATGCAGGGGTGCCCGAGCGGCCAAAGGGGGAGGACTTAAGATCCTCTGGCATAGGCCTTCGAGGGTTCGAATCCCTTCCCCTGCACTGTATTTTTTCAAGTTTTTATTATGCATTCTCGATTATGCCTTAGTGGCTCAGGTGGTAGAGCGCCACCTTGGTAAGGTGGAAGTCGGGGGTTCGAATCCCCCCTAAGGCTTTTTAAAACTATTTTTGCAATTTTAACATTTATTTTAATTATTTTGTTATTTTAAAGCAATATTTGTCAATTTCAATATCAACTTAATAATTAAATATTTAAACATAAAAAATAAATGTATTATTGCATTGATGAATTAATTCTTTTTAGGTGATAATTTTGAATCATTCAAAAATTATTTTGGTAGCATGTATTTCAGCTTTTGTTGCAATGACAACTGCGGTTTTAGGTGTTGCAGGTACTATTATCGGATCAGTTTTATCATCTGTTCTTTATAATGTGCTGTCTGAAGCCTTGGAAAAACCAGTTACTAATGCAAAATTTTCTACAAATTTTGAATGGGATATAGCATATGTATTTCCTTTAGTCGTTGTTTTAATCATTCAGTTTTTATTGATACTCGCATTCTTGTCTGAATGGGGTTTCTTACCTAGTGCATTTCTGAATATTTATTTATCAATTCAGGGAGTCGCATCAAATAATCTGTATAGGGTTTTAGGTTTCGCATTGGTTGTAATGAGCGTTTATCCATTTATACTGAGAAGGGATCTTGTGAAAAAATCTGACGGCATTATAATCTTATTAATAGGTCTAATATTTTTAGCCAGAGGATTTTCGGATGGGGGAAGTACAGTCTCATACACATTTAGCGTAATCTTTGATTATGTGGATTTCCCAATTGCATTAATAGCATTTTTATTATTGATTTTTGTTATTAATAATATCTTATCATCCGCAAGAAAATCCGAAAAGGAATTTAATGATGTAAGAAATAGAATAAATGAAGATGAATTAAATGATTTGCAATTAAAAAATATTCATCGTAAAAAATCAGGCAGAAATCTAGATGATTTGGAGTTAATACAGGTTAATCGCAGAAAACCTCGCAGAAATCCTCCAAGACAACATTCGAGGAATAATTCTGATTTTTCCAGAAACAACTCTAAAAGAAAAATCAATGAATCCATAGATGGTTTTCAATTCGAATCAAATGATTTGCTTGATGATTATAAAAAATAGATAATATGTCAAAGAAAAATAAAACTTTAAAAGATATCCTGGATTTCATTTTATATGAAAATCCGTCCACTCAGGATGAGATTGCTGAACGTTTAGGCATTTCCCGCAGGTACGTGACTCAACTGATACAACCTTTAATTAAAGATGGTACTGTTAAAAGAGCATATATGATAGATTTAAAGAGTTACGAGGAAATTGCTGAATCGTTGGGAGAATATATTAGGCCACATGATGTTTCAGGCAATGTTTTAATTAATGATATGTTGGCTAATATGGAAAAGCATGTTCATTCGCAGCTTGAGGCATCCTTCGATGCAATATTGGAGTATGATGAAGAAAAGGCTAAAAGGGCTTTGGAAATGGACTATGCAACAAATAATATGGTTGAGAAAATCAGAACTTCCGTTGAAACTATCGTCAGCATCAATCAGCATTCCGAATTCTCCAAATCAGTTTTATATAATGAGGTTGCATATGATTTGGAACGTATAGGCGATTATTGCGGTCATATTGCGAAATTTGTTATTAATGATATCTATGAGGTAAACGAGTCCATTCTTAAGAAATTAAAGAAGATGTATAAGACCGCTCAAAAGATGCTTCGTTTATCCATGCTTGCATTTTTGGAAGGACGTACTGACTTGAAAGATGATATAATGGAATTGGAAGAATCAATTCATATTCTTCAATCTAAAGCTATTAATTTAATTGCTACCCAAATGGCAGAAAATTCTTTTGATGAGAAAGAGCGTTCAAATTACTTTATTTATCTTTTCAGAGTAATCAAAGCTTTTGAACGTATTGGTGATATTTCTGTAGAAATTAGGGATGTTGCTATCGAGTTTCATGATAATATTCCAAGACCAACTACTCCACGTAGTTTCAGGGAATAATTTCCCATTATTTTTTTTCAAAAATGTTGTTCCTATTTTGAGAATTTTTATTCACAAAAAGTAAAGTTTATATACTTCATTACTATAAGTCTATTACACGGTGATAGCAATGAAAAACATAAATAAATATATTATATTTTCATTAATTTTATGTTTGGGGACTTTAATGTTATTTCAAAGCAATGTTAATTGTGAAAAAATTAATATTGTAGGTTCCACATCAATTCAGCCCGTTTGCGAAGATTTGGTTGAAGAATATAGGAAAAATCGCTCTGAATGTGAAATTACTGTTCAGGGTGGCGGTTCCAATATGGCAATTAAATGTGTTGGTGCAGATATTGCGGAAATAGGTATGTGTTCAAAACAATTGGATAAAGATTATAACTTCACAGAATATGAATTGGGTCGTGAAGGGATTGTTATAGCTATTAATCCTTCAAATAATGTTAGTGATTTAACAACCGATGAAATTAAAGGGATTTTTTCGGGCAATATAACAAACTGGAATCATGTGGGAGGTGAAAATAAAAAAATTAATGTTTTTGTTCGAGAGCAGGGGTCAGGTACATTGG
>NZ_JAZUMY010000017.1:0-34489 GCF_045603845.1 Methanobrevibacter sp. | reverse complement strand
GTTAACACCACAGTGACAGACGTAAACACCTATCCTTAATTCTTCATTATTATCTCTTATTTCTTCTGCCATAATTTTCACCTTGTACAAGTGTGCGAAATTATCTAACATAGAGTTAGATATTAAATATGTAGTATGAACACATTAATAAAGGTTTCTGATAAAATATTGGAGTAAAGTATATATATGATGAGATAAAATATTTCTAAAAACAGCTTTAATTTAAAAATGAAGGATTTAAAAGCATTATTTATACTAAGATAAATTCTAATCAATAAATTTTAGGAAAACAAAAATTTAAATTATTTAAATTTTAGCAAATTTTGGCCTACAATAGCATCAAAATGACCGGCAGTGTAATCAGTGAAATAACAGTGTTTATAAGTATGCAATCTGATGTCAATTCATAATCCAACTTATACGTAATTGCCAATATCAAGGACAGCATACCTGACGGCATGGCAGCTTCAATGATAGAAACCTTGAACTGCAAGTCAACAAGACCCAGGAAAGATACAATGAAAAATGCAATTGCCGGAAACAATATTAATTTCATTATTGAAGTGAAAATAATCATGTTTTTGGAACGTTTGATACCGCTTAAATCAATTGAAATACCTAAAGACAGCATAATCAACGGTATAGTACCATTACCCAAATAATTAACAGTATTGTCAAGAACAGGACCTATAGGAATGTTAAGAATATTTAATAACAGGCCTAAAATTATAGCCCACAGCGGCGGGAAAAAAGCGATTTTCCTAACGGCTTTCTTTGGAGATCCGCCAAACTTCAAAACCAAAACAAAAGACAAAATTAAAAAGATTACGCTGGTTGCAATATCACAGAATATCGCTCTTAAAAAACCTTCACTACCATAAACACCAATATTGACAGGATAACCCATAAATGCAGTGTTAGCAATCATTATTGTTACCAGAACACTCCATAGTACTTTATCTGAAAGATTAAATCTTTTTAAAATGAAATATGAAATGATTCCAGTGATGAAAGATGAAGCCAAAATAACAAATGGAAGGATTCCAAGAGATGACATCAACGATAAATCTGCTGAATATAGAGCAGAAAAAATCATGCAGGGCAACAGAATGTTAATAACAATGTTGTTTAGAGAATCAACATCCTTAATGCTTAAAAAATCGATACGCTTAAGAAAATAACCCAAAGCAATCATTAATACAATTGACAAAATAGTTATTTCTACAGCATTCATTATAATAGATAGTTAATTAAGGTATATAAAATTTAAGAAAAAGAAATTTAGGGAAGGTATTTAGTCAACAATACCTTCATTAGTAATTTTGAATACACATTCACCTTCAGGTAAATGAGGGCTGTCCACTAAACGTGCAATTCTTTTACCTGCAAGTCCTTTTTTAAGCCAGATTCTGTAAGTGGAAGCGTGTCCTAAAACGTGACCACCGATTGCTTTTGTAGGACTTCCAAAGAATGAATCAGGTTTAGCTTGTACCTGGTTTGTAATAAATACTGCAACATTATATGTATTAGCAATTTGTTGAAGTGAATGTAAATGTTGGTTTAATTTTTGTTGCCTTACGGCCAATGATTCCCTTCCAACATATTCTGCTCTGAAATGAGCCATTAATGAGTCAACAATTACCAATTTAACATTAGTTCCAGATTGAATTAATTCATTGATTTTATCAACCATCAATATCTGATGTGCGGAATTGAATGCACGAGCAACGTGAATTCTTTGTAAAACGTCTTCAACATCTAATTCAAAACCGTTAGCGATTTGTTTAATTCTTTCAGGACGGAAAGTGTTTTCAGTGTCTACAAAAACACAATCTCCATCAAGACCGCCGAATTCTTCTGGCAATTGAACTGTTACAGCCAATTCATGTGAAATCTGACTTTTACCTGATCCGAATTCACCGAATACTTCAGTAATAGCTTGAGTTTCGATTCCTCCAGCAATCAAGTCATTGAATCCTTTACTTCCAACAGAAATATGGCCTACATCTTTTCTTCTTTCATCAACTTCCAATGCTGTTTCAAAACCGATGTCTTCAGCTTTACGTGCAGCTTCAATAACTTTTTCAGCGACACCTTCACCAATTTCTGCTTTAACTGATAATTCTTTAGGAGTAGCAGTAGCTAACCTCATCATATCTGCAAAACCTGCATCTCTTAATTTTTCTGCTGTTTTTTCACCAACGCTTGGTAAATCTTCTAATTCCACCATAATAATCCATCCTTAATTTATTTATAAATATTTTTGTAAAATCTTTTTAGGGCTAAGTCTTCTAGTTTCATTATATTCGTCAAAACGAACATTTGCAATTACTTCAACAGTTAAATCTTCTAAATCTTCAATTTTTCCGTCTAAAGCACCAGGGTCATCATCTGTAATGTCAATGATTTCCTCTTTAGACATTTCAAGAAGATCTTCAACAAGATTATCAAAGAATGTGATACCAATATCACCAGTATCGTCAGCTAAAGTAGCCGGAATCATAAGTGTAGTTCTTGGTTCGTCAAATTCTTCATTACAAAATGCGCATGTGGTCTCTTCATCGACTTCAACATCTCCGATGTTATTTCCGCAATGAGGACATTTTTTGAGAACTAAACGTTCTGGATTAATGTCATGAAGAGTTCCTGTGATGCGTACGTTAACGTCTTCATCTTCAATAGCTTCAATATCCTTTTGTACATAAATTGATTCTTTAAGTTCCTCAAGAGAAGGTAAGTTCAGCAATTCATCATCACTAGGTTTTACTATTGCAGCATTTCCTGATACATTTAAGCTTAACTGATCATTGTAATAGTCTACACGTGGATTTTGAATTTTGATAGCTTCTCCTTCATCAAATTCTCTTTTAGCATTTTCACCCCATAGGGTTACTCTAGCAGCTAAAGAGTTATCAGCTATCTCGATGTTTCTTAATAAATATTTGCTGCCGTCATCTCTTTCGAATTCACGAGCATCAAAGATTTCATAAATCCTACCTACAATGTAAACGTTCTCATCATACTCATCAATGTCTGAAATTTCACGATACTCATAAATCATCTTTTCAAGGGATTCGAATGAAGGCAAGAATTTAGCTTCTTCTTCTGATAATTTAATCATACGGGATGAAGATCCGATATTTAAATTAACTGAATCCATAGTAAATCTTAATCTGGCGTTTTCAATTAAATATGCTTCACCGACATTTATAGGAAGCTCTGTTCTGTCATCCCACAGGGATACTTGAATTACTTCAGAACCGTCGGAAACTGATGCTGAACGTACACGGCCTTCACTGCCATCGCTTGGTCTTTCGAATGTTCTGACATCACCGATTGACATTATTCTACCCATTACATCAACGTCAACATTTTCATCGTCTATTAAAAGAACCTGTTCTATTGGAATAGGCTGTAATGATTCTTTAATAGAAGTGAATATCATTGAATCCTCTTCAGATAAGTTTTTAGGATTTACAGTTATCTGAGTTGAGAAATTAGTGTTAATTGAATGGCCTTCTGCAGCATATTCATCGTAAACTACATTTCCACCGATTAATTTAACAATATCTCCTTTATTAATATTTAAATCAGCACTGTCTCCCCATAAAGTAACCCTTATGGAGTTAGTATCATCAGTAATGGTGAAATTTCTTAATTGACCATCACTGCCGTCAGATTTCCTTTTGAATTTCTTGATGTCTTGAATTTTGGTTACAACACCGATGATTGCAACATCTGAATCGCCATCATCCAACTCATCGATTTTTGAGAATTCATGAACAAAATCAGGAACGTCAAAGTCTCCTTTTATTATTCTTCCATCCCAATGGCTCAAAGATTTTTCATCGTTTCTTTCTCTTACCTGAGCCTGAAGGATTTTAACAGTATCACCATCATTTAAATCGAGACTTTCGATTAAATCAACGTTTTTGTTCCATAAAGTGTAAGAAATAGTTCCGGATTCATCCTGAAGCTCCAAGGAAGCAACTTTACCTTCCTTGCCGTTTTTACTATATGATCTTATTGCAGGTATTCTGACTATTCTTGCGATAACATTAACTGTGGTGTCACCTTTAACATCTTTAATTGGAGTAATCTCTTCAACGTATTCAGGATAATCGGCAGGGTCTGCATCGACGATTTTTTCAAATACTGATCTTGGCCTCATAGTTGCTTCAAGTCCTGAAAAGCCATCCTTAATATCCACTCCACCGACATGGACAATGTCTCCTTCGGAAATATTTTTCAGATGCTTGATATTTTCGGTCCATAACACTACACGAATGCTTCCTGTGTTATCTGCAACTTCAACATTACATACTTTTCCGGCCTTATTCTTTTTAGTGGTGAAAGATTTAGGATTACTTATGATTTTTACAACACCGGTGAATGATTTATCCTTGTCACCATCTTCAAGCAATCCGATGCCTTCTGAGGAATACTCTTCCCTTTCAGTTATCATTTCATTATCTTTTTCAACATATTGGCCGATGATTTGATCTGCAAAAGTTTCCTCATTCATAAATGAAACCTCTGCATTTTCTTTTTTCAGCTCGTTCATCTTAGCTAAAAATTCATCCTGAGAAAGGTAATCTTTGACTTCCTCATATTTCTTTAAAAGTTCATCGGTCATTACTACTTCTTCAAAAGAAGAATCTTCATTTTCATCAGCAGAACTTTTAGCTGATGAGATATCGCTTGCACCAATATGGTTGGTTACAACATCCTTTGCTATATCAACTTCATTCATAAAAGGTAAATCTTCATAATTTGGACGAATTTCATCCATTTCAGCTAAAAATTCTTCTTCAGAGAGTATATCTTTGACTTTATTGTATTGTTCTAAAATTTCTTTTTCCATACCAAACCCCTCATTAGAAAGTTAATTATTATTATGTAATTTCTTATAATATAAGTGATGTGGGAGAGCATTTGAACAGTATTCAGCGATTCAAAAATTGATTAAAATAGCTTAAATTTTGATTAAATGAATAAAAATGGGACAGTTATTAATATGCATTTGGATTTTTCTTTACAACAGTTTTTATCATTATTCCTAAATCCAAACCCATGTGCCAGTTTTCTACGTACTCAATATCATATTCTATACGTTTTTTAATGGAAGTATCTCCTCTGCAGCCATGTATTTGAGCCCAACCGGTAAGACCTGGCCTAACCTGATGCTTGACCATGTACTTAGGAATTTCCTTTCTGAACTCTTCGACAAAATATGGCCTTTCAGGTCTTGGACCGACGACACTCATTTCCCCTTTAAGTACATTGAAAAATTGAGGCAGCTCATCAATACTGGTTCTTCTGATGATTTCACCAACCTTTGTTTTTCTCGGATCGTCCTTTGTAGTCCATTCGGATTTTTCATCGCTTGGGCTTTGAACCCTCATACTGCGGAATTTATACATATAGAACGGTTTGCCGTGGTGACCTATTCTTTCCTGCTTAAAAATTATTGGTCCTTTGGAAGTTAACTTGATTGCAATAGCTGTAATAATCATTATCGGAGAAGTGATTATAATGGCTATTATGGCAATGATATAATCGGAAATATACTTTAAAGCCTTGTTGAATGAATCATCCAAAGGCACATAACGTATATTGATAATCGGAATATCTTCAATCATGTCAACGGAAGGCTGAGCCGGGAAATACCTGATATAATCCGGAATTATTTCCGCCTTGATACCGACACGTTCACAGCTTTCCACCAGTTCATCTATCTTGTAATAATATTTCAACGGAATTGCAAGAACAACCCTGTCATAGTCATTATTTTCCAGAACATAATCCAAATCGGAAAATGATCCTATGATTTTACTTCCTTCAATTTCCATGCCTACGCGATTGCTTCTGCCTAAAAATCCGCTGATGTCAAAACCCAAATACGGATTATTTCTGATTTTACGTGCAAAAGTGAATGCCAAATCATTATCTCCGACAATCAGAATATGTTTGATGTTTCTATTGTCGCTGCGGATTTTTTTCAGGAAACTTCTAATTACAAATCTTTCAATGATTCCGAATATTGTTGCTACAATTCCCAAAAGGAACAGCATTATTCTGGAAAAATCCGGCTGGTTTAAGATAAATAATATTGCAACCAATACAACGAATGCCACAATATTGACTTTTATGATTTGAGTGGCTTCAGAAAATATCGTTTTATAGGTTCTGCGAGGCTTATATAATCCAAAAGAGAAATATAATATTAGATAAACAGGAATAACTGCAAATATCAAAAATAAAGCATAATATTGGAGAGGAAGATGTCCCCCAATAGGCCCGAACATCGTGGTTTTAAAACGTAGCCACCAGGAAACGGACAAAGATACTGCAACGACTACAATATCCAATAAAACCATAATGAAATTAAACCATCTTTGATTTTCTCTTATCATACATTTACCCCAAAATCAGCTTAATATAATGGTATGAATTTCATATAATATTTAATTTTTCTTTTTAAAAATATTTAAAAAAAGCTTCAATATGCATAAAAGGGCAATTCCCAAATAGACAACAAAATTAACTATGAAATTGGACTCGCCGGAATGATGTTTTTTATAATAAATGTACATTGCCCGATAAAATTCATAGATAAGTTTAGGCCTTTGTTTTTTACTGCTGGCACCCTTAAAATGAGTTATTTTATCCTTTCCATAGTAAACGATTTTCCATCCGGCATTTTTTATCCTGTAACATAAGTCAATGTCTTCGCCATACATGAAAAATGTCTCATCCAGTAAGCCGACTTCATCCAGGACCTCTTTTCTTGTAAAGATAAATGCACCGGTCAGACAGTCGATCTCATAAATGCCGTCATCATCCAGATTATCCAAATTGTAATTGTCATCCTTACTTTTTGTCGGAATATGGAACAGCCTGAAAAATGAGTTTTTGACATTCGGAAAACTTCTCCTGCACGCTTTATCAAGAGTATTATCCTCAAGCAATACCTGACAGCCGCATGCACCAACATCCGGATTGTTTTCCATAAATCCATAAATATCCTCCAGCGTGTTTTCCCAAAGGATAGTGTCTGAATTTAAAAGCAGCACATATTTTGAATCAACTGTCCTTAAAGCCAGGTTATTTCCTGAAGCAAAACCATTGTTTTTTGGACTGGATATGAATTTTACCCTATCCTTGAAGTATTCCTTGAGTTTAAAAAGACTGTCATCGACCGAAGCGTTATCGACAACGACAATTTCAACATTGAACGGGTATGAATATGCCAAGATGGAATTAACAGTGTTTTTTGTTAATTCAAACGTTCCATAATTTACGATGACAATTGATAAATCCATAAAACTCACTTTCTTAAGAAATTTAATGTATTGACTATTAATTTGTATTCTAATCTAAAATAATTTTTCAGGTTTGATTTTTTGAAACTAACCTTTTGAAGCTTTGATTTTGATGATAATCCTTCTTTAATACCTCTCAAATAAGTTGAGCCAAATCCTTTTTTCAAAAAGAAAACATATTTGATTGCGAAACCAAAAAACAAAAAGATAAAATTAATGATTTTAAGCGGAATCGGCAGATTCTTATAAACTGTCCACACATTATTTCTGGCAGCGATTTTTACCTTGAAATCATTGTATCTACTGCCGCTTGTTGCACTTCCGATATGATATACAATAGCTTCAGGGCACAGTAAATTCCTATAGCCGTTTATTTGAGAACGGACAGCCAAATCAACATCTTCCATGTATGCAAAATAATTTTCATCAAAAAGCCCTAATTTATCCAAAACGGATTTTTTATACAATGCGGCACCTGCACAGCTTGAAAAAATCTCACAAACATTATTATATTTATCTGAATCCTGATTTTCACCCGTCTTTTTAGTCCATGCAAGCAAATTGTATTCGTCTCCCGCATCGTCTATAAGAGACCTGTTATCTGCCTTCAACATTTTGGCCTGAACTGAAAAAACGTCATCCTGACTGATCAGCTCAAGCATAGGCTTTATGGAACCTTCCTTAATCTCAGTGTCATTGTTTAAAGAGAAAATAAAATCGTGTCTTGCCTTTAAAATTCCCTGATTGACAGCCTTTGCAAATCCCAAGTTTTCATCATTTTTGATGATAACAACCGGAAAATTAAAGGATGAGTTTTCAATATAATTTAGACTGGAATCAGTGGATCCGTTGTCCACTATTATTACCTCACCAATGCATTCGCTGTCAGCGTTAAGTGAATCGAAATATTTCTTAAGGAATTTCGCCCCGTTATAATTTGGTGTTACTACTGAAACTTTCATAATATCTAAATCGAATTTTTAAATTTTTTCCACAATTTATAATATAATTTCGGATTAAATAAAAATAACTTAATTTTAAAGGCAAATTTCCTATCCCCTCTAAAATTAGACAATTTATCGAATAAGTCCAGCTCATTCATTTTGCCAATCACTTCATCATAATCGTAGTCATTATAAAAAAAGTAGTTCATATTCCCGAAAATGGCCCTTGGAATTCTTGAGCTACGTATTAACTCAACCAAATCCGGATGAGAGTTTTCTCTAAAAAATTCTCCCAAATCCTCTAAAACAGGAATGAAATCAAATCGCTTAAGTTTTGAAGTGTTTATTAATGATTCCTGATGCTGAAGATAATAATATGTTATTTCATCGCTTATCTTAATGGTATCGCCATAAATCAATGCCCTTAAAGCAAAATCAGAATCTTCACCATAGCTTATGTCTTCACGAAATCTTAAGCCATGATTTTTAATGATATCCCGCTTATATGACAACTGGACAAAATTAAAGGGTACTTTCATCTCAAGTTCCAGCTTTATGAAATCCTTGGCACTGATTTCTTCAACGCCATAAACATGAGGACTGGATACGTTTTGACCCTCATTTTTAATCATTTGAATCAAACTGAAATCATAATCCGGATTATAAAGCTCAGACAAATGATTAGTCAATATATAATCATCTCCATCAACGAATACTATATATTCACCGCAGGCTTCTTCAATTCCCCTATTTCTGGCAACACTAACTCCGGAATTTTCCTGATGAATTATTTTATGGGAAATGGATGAATCGGCAAATGTTTCTTTTATTATTCTTAATGAATCATCTGTCGAACCGTCATCTATTACAATGACTTCATAATCATCGAAATTCTGATTGATAATCGAATCCAAGGTGGCTTGAATATATTCCTGTTCATTATAAACCGGAAGTATAACGCTTATTTTAATATCATTCATTTTTTCCACCTTCATTTAATGTAAAATCAACGATTCGTTTAGAAGCATCACCGTCAACCATGTCAAATTGGGTTTTTAGAAATGAATCAAGATTAGATGTGTCAATATCTTCCTGCAATACATCGATTAATTCATCACCGCTATAAACGATGGGACCCGGAAGATCATTTTTATAATCCAGATAGAAACCACGTTCATTTGACAGATAATTGTCTAAATCATATGCAAAAAATATGATCGGCTTGTTTAACATTGCAAATTCAATCATTATGGATGAATAATCTGTTATTAATATATCGGATATCAGCAGCAATTCCTGTTCGTTTTTATAGTCACTGCAATCTATATAATCTCCATCAACAGAAATGTCTTGTGAGTAAAACTTTTTAATTTTCGGATGGAGCCTTAATGCCAAAACATACTCGTCGGAGAGGTGTTCATTGAACTTTTCCAGATTCAGATAATTGAAAACATTATTAAACTCCTTATTTTCCCTAAAAGTAGGTGCATACAATATAATTTTTTTATCTGAATTCAAATCATATTTTTTATTGAAGTTTTCTCTTAACTTATGAATGTCATGATTTTTAAAGTAATAATCAGCTCTTGGAAGACCTAAGGGTTTAATCTTGGACTTATCGATTTGGAAAGCTTCACTATAATAATCTTCAATATGCTTGGAAGTGACAATCAGGAAATTGGTGTTATTTGAGATTAACTTAAGCATTTCCCTGTTTTCAACACTGCCTCCGAATTTTTTAAAGGCTCCAGGAGCATGCCATAATTGAATAACCAAAGTTTTCTTTGAGAATTTCATGAATGCAATTGGAAAAAAGTTATCGTTTAGAAATACGTATTTTGAAGTAGCCAATTTTTTCAGGGAAGAAAATGACAATTTATCCTTATAATAAAAATTAAATTCATAGTTTTCCCTTTTTTCAAATTCTTCCTTAATGTATTCCAGATTTCCGCTAAAAGATTCATTTGAATCTATGATAAATGAAACCAAATTGTTATTGACTGGAAATTTAGCGAAAACATTGAATATTTTTCCAAATATCTTGTGCTTTAAATACATTAAACTACCTCTCTGATTTTCTAAAAGCATCTGTAAATCTATTCAGGATTCCGCGATACCTTTTGATTGAACTGATAATATTTACGGTTTCTGCATAATCATCTGCTAAAATAGGCTCAGTCAAGTTTGAATAAATCCTTTCATTGAATCCAGGAACAGTTTTTACGTTTTTCTTGAGAAGAGGATTGATATATTCAATCAGTTCCCGCTTATCATCATCGGAAATATCACTGAGAACCAAACTGGTCAGCCAGTAAACGAAGTGCATATTGAAGATATCGGAATAATATTCGGCCAAATCAGAATCGGCTAAAAACTTATCCAATTCATAATATCCTTCTACCATCTTGCCCAAGTATTTCTTATTTCTGATGTGAATGGTTGATCTATCTCCCTCGACATTACGGATATTATAATTGTAACTAAAGAAATCGTCCAGATAGTAAGTGCATTTTGATTTTAATAAAGAGACAATATACACATATAAATCTTCAGCCAGCATTCCCTGCAGAAAATGGATGTCATTTTCAATGAGGAAATCCTTTCTAAAAAGCTTGCACCATATAGCCGGGTCTATTGTGAAAAAACGCTCATCATCGGTGAAATTGTTAATCAGAGCATTTTCGCCATCGAATACCGTTGTGACTTCCACCCTTTTAGACGGGAAAATCTTATAATAGTTAGTAATGAGCATGTCGACATCCTTATCCTTAGCCGCATCATACATGATTTCAAAAGCTTCTGGAACATATGTATCGTCATGATCTGAGAAAACGACATACTCCGCATCGGACAAATCCAAACCTATATTACGTCCCTTACCCGGAAATCCGTTATTTTCATCCAAAAATATTGATTTGACATTTGAAAAATTTTTATCGAACAGTTCAAGCAGATATAAAGTATATTCATCGTCAGAATTATCATCGACAAAAATCACTTGAATATTTTCAAAACCTATGCTTTGATACATCATTGAATCAAAAAAGGCATTTAAAAATAAACCTGAATTATATGTCGGGACAACAACGCTTACTTTATATTTATCCATATTATCTTCCCAATTTATTCTTTATTCTTGAAAACAAACTTCTGTCATTCATATTTTTCTGGATTTTTCCCAATCTGTTGGATTCCAAAACCGCTTCATCAAATTCCTGATTTAATATTAATTCAACTAACTTATTATATCTTTTTTTGAAGTAAGGGTCCTCACTGTAATACTTAGTAAATATATTTCTTGACTTTATAAATAATTCTTTTTTATCGCTGTCGCTTAGCTTTGATAATACAATAGTGTACAGCCAGGAAGTGAGGTGGCTTCTGAAAATCAATTCGCCATATGAAGTATGATTTAACTCAACAAGCATTCCATCAATTTTGTAATAACCGTTTAGAATAGCTTCTATGTATTTGCGGTTCCTTACATGAATAGTTGACTTGTCATGCTCACTATCCCTTATTTTATAGTTATATGAATAGAAATTGTTAAGATAAACTATGCCATCTGCCTTCAAACATGAATAGGTGGCAACATAAACATCCTCCGCCAGCATTCCTTCCAGAAAGGAAATGTTATTGTTTATGAGGAAGTCTTTTCTGAATAATCTTGTCCATATGGCCGCAGGAACCCTCAAAAGATTTTCATCTTCAGATATGCTGGAAACTCTGATTTCACCAGCATCTCCATAAATTGATTTGAAAGGTATTGTTTTATCACTGTAAACCTGATTGAAATTGGAAATTAACATGTCATTTCCGATTATCTTACTGCACATAACTTCAAAGGCATCATGAGCATATGTATCATCATGGTCTGCAAAAATTACATAATCAGCATTTGCCATGTTTAGACCAATGTTTCTGCCGGTTCCCGGAAATCCAGAATTTTTATCAGAAAACACTACTTTTACATTATCATAGGCATCATCCAAATCCTTCAATAGCTTTAAAGTATACTCATCAGTCGAATTGTCATCTGCAAAAATGACTTCAACGTTTTCAAAGCCTATGCTTTGGGACTTGATGGAATCTAAAAATTCGTTTAGATAATCCCCAGTATTATAAGTGGAAACAATAACAGTAATTTTGTAATTTGACATTTTAATCAGTTAAATCATTATATAAATCGATGTAATTATCACACATTTCATTTATATCTTTAAATTTAATCTTTGAAATATTTGATACCTTGTCCAGATAATCTTTTTGCTCAATATTTATTAAAAATTCATAGATATCCTCAGGATTTCTATAATCAACCAGCCATCCGGCATTAGATTCATTAATTCTTTCTCTTAAAGCCCCCAAATCACTAGCTATAACAGGAAGTCCAGCCATCCATGATTCCGTTAAAGTATACGAATATGTTTCTGGACAGGTCGACAGAATCAGCGATAGTGAGGGTTTGATTTCATCAACGATTTTATTGAAATCCTTTCTTTCATATCTTCCATGATTTATTCCATATTTATTCAGATTAGGAATTGTTGTTCCCAAAAGATGCAGTTCCAATAGATTATCCTTATCTAACTTTTTAATCTCCTTAATTAACAGAGACCCCTTGTGTGGAGATACATGGCCCGGAACTAAAACTTTAATAGGTTTTGAAGACAATTGGGCATTGACTGGATGTTTATTGACATTAACGCCATGTTCTATTAACTTAAAATTATCAATTTCAGGAAAAATTTCTTTATATAAATCAATTACGCTTTGAGTAGGCGCTATATTGTAAGAAGATTTGTCCAATAAGTCTTTAGAAAATTTACGCCATTTTTCAAGAATATCATTATTGGATAAGGTGTCATCCCTAGAGATTCCGCCACAATTTTCGCATTCAAAGCCACAGTATTGATAATTTTTATCAACTAAATGTATAGATGGACATATATAATAGAAGTCATGTAGACTAAGTAAAAATGGAATTGATTTTTTTGTGATAACATCAATTAAATCAAAACTATGATTAATTAAATGATTGATATGAACCAGACTTATGTTTAATTTTGAAAGGATTTCATCGTAAACGATAGCCAAATCTTCATTGAAAAATATCTCATCGAAACCTCTTTGGGAAATCACATTGCCATCATTGTCAATGACCGAAAAATCCGTATTAAAAGCAATAGAATAATTGGCAATTTTCTCCAAACCATTTCTAAACTGCCATAACTCAACATCTTCACCGTCAGAAGTTAAAATAAACGCATTATACTCATCAGGCAAATTCTGAATAATATCCATATTTAAAAATCCGGTTCCCCCGACAGTTCCAATCTTTTCATGAAGAACAAAGAGAATGTTTTTACCAGATTCTCCGTATTTAGACAAATCGACTTTTTCAGGCCTTATTAACCTATTTTCATTAATTCCGTATAATGCATAATGAAGCAGGGGGTTAATCTCTACATCGTCATAGTGATTTCTGTAAAATATGCCATCAAATTCATCATTGGGCTTTTTTCCTTCATCAAATCCGAAAAAAATGTAATGTAGCAAAGGATCCATATTTGAAATTTTAACCTTAGGATACTTCTCCAGATAATATTCATCATCGAACAGATTGTTTTTGCGAACAGCTTTATATCCCCCAATGATTTCCTTGGCCTTACGTTCATCATTGACTTTATAGGAAATATATTTGGCTGGAAATTTAGCAAAAACTTTATTTTTAAAACTCATATCCATCAATTAAAATCTTTTCAAGCTTGTCTAAAAACTCAGATGCAAAATCATTTTCAATATAAATGTCACTGTCAGTACTTTTATCAAATGAAAGGGTAATATCGAAATCTGAGTTTACAGTATTTTCATCAATTACTAAAACCTTAACGATGTCTGCTCTTGAAATTAACTCATTAACATCATATTTGTCTGTGAATGAAAGTAAAATATCGGATGAATTGCCAATATAGTAATTCTTCATGTTGGTAATCAGTTCAACGGAAAATCCAAGTTCATTGAATTTTTTAGATATTTCAGAAATAATTTCCCGGTTTTCAGTGAAATTATCATCAACAATCGTGATTTTAAGTTTTTTATCTGTGAAAAATCCTTTATTGTTAATCTTATCCAAAAGTAAATTTCTTGAAAGGAACTGACCCCATTTATTCCAGAATGTAGAATAGTTATGCTTATCATTTTCAAAATAGCTTTCAGACTTGACCCTGGTGCTTGATTCATGATGGAAAAGCAATGAATTTGCAGCGAACATCACGTCAAAGTCATTCTGATATAACTTTAAGCAGAAATCAACGTCTTCAAGTCCGTAATTATAGTCTTCACATAGCCCGCCCAAATCATCATAAATCTCTTTATCAACAAGCATTACCGCACCGGTAACCGCAATGCAACAGTTGTTTTGAGTCAATGTGGAATCAAAAATGTCCAATTTTGAATTGGATTTATTTACGGCATATAAACAGCAGGGATACATTCTTTCTGCAAATATATCTCCGCTATGCTGAATTGAATATGATTTTTCACGATTTTCAGTGAAATAATAAGGGAAAACAAGTTTTGCGCCGACACATGCGACATTTTCATTATTTACAATGCTTCCCACCAATTCATTTAGCCATCCGTAAGTAGGTTCAATGTCATTGTTCAACAACAACAAATAATCTCCATTGGCGATTTTGGCCGCATCATTGTTTCCTTTAGAAAAGCTGACATTAATATCGTTTTCTATAATTCTTATAGGTAAATCCAAGCTTTTAAGATATTCGACTGACTCATCTGAAGACGCATTGTCTACAACAATGATTTCATAATTAGAATAATTGGTTTTCTTGTCAAAATCCCTGAATAATCTTTTTAAATGATTGATGCCGTCCCTATTAAGAATGATAATTGAAACCAATGGTTCATCTTCAAAATGATAATTGGATAAAAACGGCAAATTGCTTTCACAAATTTCGTCCTTTCTTCTTATGGAATAGGAATTCTGGATAACTTTGCCTTCATTAACGCCATAGGCAATATAATGAAGCAATGGATTGATACCAGCCTGTTTGACATCAGGATAAGCCTTTAAATAAAAATCATCGTCAAACTCCAAACTTGGTGACTTTCCTTCCTTAAAGCCTTTCACCAGATAATGAGTCAAACCGTCTCCTGAAACATCATCGTAAGTTTTTAAATAAAAATCCTCATCATATAATCCTGAACGCTTTATTTCATCGTAAAACTTGAAGCAACGGGCTGAGGATTTATAATCGAAATGAGATTGAGTCAGTAATGAAACTATATTTTTTCCCATTTAATCACCATTATTCCTTAAATTTCTAAGTTTGCTAGTTAATTTCCATGATGTAGAGTTTCTGATACCTTCAATTTCCCTATCCCAATGATTTCTAACTTGATTAAGAGCTTCAGCCTCATCCCTTAATGCGTCAATATCATTAAATAAAAGTGAAATCTCTTCCTTAGTCAATGTATTCGTATCCTGAATATTGCCCTCAAGAGATTTGATTAAATTTCTGCTTGTGATATAATCATCGACTTCAACATTATGGTGATATTCACCTTCTTTTTTCCAGTAATCGTTAATCCAATAATATTCTGAGGCTACAGACGGATGAAAATCATTTTTCCACATCAGATACGTAAAACTGAGTTGATCCTGATTGGTGAAATTAATTATCTCTTCCCACCACTGTTCCATCAAAGTGACAATGGTCGGATTATTATGCTGTCTAAAAATAGCCCCTAAAACAGGTAAACCATAATGATATGGCATTCCTTCTTTCTTATAAGTATCAACCTGTTTTAAGATAGTGTAGTTTGAATATCTTGGAAATTGTATTGAGCTGTTTGCCTCATCGAAAATACAGTCACGCTCCGGATGGACAACATTCAACATTGGAGAATTTATGTATTTTGAGACATACTCTCTGATGCTTCCAACAATCTTAAAGGAACCGTCAAGCCAAAAGCTATATTTATAGTCCGGAAAATACTTATTTGGAAATACCTTATATTGTTTTGCTATCCTGTTATCATCTAATGTTGAATCCTCCATTTGAATTATTTCCCATGTATCTGACTTTAAATCTGGATTTTGACAGAAACAGACATACCTGCAATTATCATCAATGAATTCAGGCTCTTTAAGTGAATCATAATCTCCAGTAAAAGCAGTGTAAATAACGATTTCGTTATCTTCAATATCTTCAATCAGCTTTTCATCCACTTCCAGAGTAGGTTGAAATAAATCACTTAAAATAAAACTGTCCACATTAGATTCATATCTGGCTTTTATTACTTCATAAGGATCTACATTTTCATTCATAAAAATCAGCAAAACAAAATTTATATTAGTAAATCTCTTTTTGATATTAATTAAATATATCTAAAAATTAGAAAAATAGGATAGATTAAAATTAATCTATGAAATTAATGGAAAAAGCTAATGATTCCAGGTAATGATTCCAGCATTGCTTGGATACCTAAAATAAATATGGCGAGTCCGCCTATGAAGTTGATATGCCTTGCATATTTAATGGCTGCCTTTGTACCAAGAGTACCTATCAAAAGCCAACAAACAACGGCTATAAAACTTAAAATTGCCAAACCTACAGGGTTAACACCAGCACCTACACCTTGAGCTGCTAAAATAAGGTTCTCAATGTTTCCAAAAACTAATAATCCTGTGAATTGTTTCAATTCATTAGTCATATTATTCTCCCCTGATAGATTCAATCATTGCCTGTGCACCTAAAATGAAAATTACAAGACCGCCAAAAAAGTCTATGAAATCAACATAATCCAATGCTATTTGAGTTCCAAAGGTTCCAATAGCCAACCACATAGCCACAATGATAATACTTGCAACACCTAATTTAACAGGATTGACACCAGCCACAACCCCTTGTGAGGAAAGAACAAGATTCTCAATATTTCCGAATATAATCAAACCAACAAACGGCAAATATTCCTCCAACATTACTCATCACCATTTTCCCATATCGGAAGGTAACTTCCGAAAAAAGTTTTTTTCACTAAATAGTATTAACATTTAACAATATATAAAACTATCTTTAATTTGAAAGAATATCATCCCATTGGCGAACTCTATCTTCAAGATTATAATCTGATAAAACCTTGTTTAATGCATTTTCTCTAAATTTTAGTCTTAATGACTTATCCAAAATCAGTTTTTCTATTTTTCTAATCCATTCCTCATCATTACCGGCTAAAAAACCGTTTACGCCATCTTCAACCACAGAGTTATAAACGCACATGTCAGAAAAAACACCCGGAATGGCCATAACGGCAAGTTCAATGAACTTCAATTCACTTTTACATTGATTGAATGATGAGTTTTCAAGAGGAACTACAGCAATGTCCCAGTCGACATGTTCAGATAGCCATGGCATGAACTTTTCAAAATCCATGTTGTTGGGTGGAAGTTCTATTGATTTAAACCAATTTTCATCGATATTGTCATCCGCATTGAATCCGCCGATAACCTCAAAATCAAAATCGTATTTTTCTTTTAGTTTTAAAATTACATTTTTTATTAAAAACAGGTCTTTTGAATGAGTTAATGTTCCATAATAACCCAATTTAAGTCTGCCATCGTTTTTAATGTCCTCTTTAATGTCAAAAACAGGATTTACATAATAATTTCTTATGACTTCAGTTTTATTGTCATCAAATCTTGAGGCCAAAGTCGGAGTTGAAACCGTGACAACATCAGCCCTATTAATGAAATTTTCTATTGATTTGGAAACTCTTGTTACATATTCATAAGATGGACTGTTTTTTTCAACACCCAATAAGTCGTCATCAGTTTCATAAATAAGCTTGATACCTAGCTTTTCACATTTTTCACGCAGAACATCCAAAAACGGCAAAATCCTTTGAACAACGACTACATCGAACAATTTGGTTCTTAATATATTGTCTATATCCATCATTACGAAGCTGTCCATTCCATACATGAAAAAAGTATATTTTTCTGACTTGGCCAGCTGAGAAAACAGTGCGTGAAGCCTTATATACGGACATGGAGCTAGATTTTCAAAAGGATCGTTTGTAAATACACCAACACGAATCCTATCCATGTCAATCGGAGCGTCCCTTTGAATATATGGAATCAAGGTTCTTTTATCTGTGATATAAAAGGAATCCAATACTATATTTTCAACCTTTTTTCTCTCGTTTGCAAAGTACTGTTGACAGAGGGGCATTTCAAGTGTATTTATGTAGTTATTGTCTAGGACATTAACCAAATTATTTTTAAAAAAACCGTCTAAAACATAGTCCATAACTGGATAATCGCAATCATAGCTAGACTTATAGAATTCCAGGTTAAAAACATCAGTGACATAACTTTGCTGGGTTTCTAATGAGTCATTAATGCCATAATAAATATAATGCAAAACATAATCTAAATCATTCAAATCACCATGAATCTCGCGATATTTTATTTCATCTATAATATCCAAGCTTTTAATTCTCAAATAAGCTTTGTTATATTGGGAAATCTTTTGAGGATTACCCTTGGACTTTAATGAAATGTACGCCTTAGGATTGTTTTTGATTGATTTGGATAAAAACATATTCTCACTCTTTAATTATATATAATAATTTACATAAAAATAAATTTATGTCATATAAAGTTACTGTTATAATTCCAACATACAATAGTGTTGATTTTCTGGATTCAACTATCTCATCAATTAAAAATCAAAGCATCGGCTTTGAAAACATAGAATTAATAATAATTGATGATTATTCTACAGACGCAACGCAAGAGCTTATAAATAAATATTGTGAAGAATATGATAATATAAAAACATTTGAGTCAGGCCAAAAGACCGGAACTCCCGGAAGAGCAAGAAATATTGGAATTAAAAACAGTACTGCTGACTATATCATGTTCATTGACCATGACGACAAATATTTTCCAGATACAGTGGAAAAGCTATACAATGCAAGCATAAACAATTCCAATGATGTTACCATAGGAAAATTCCAAACTTTTGGTGAAAACAGGATAATATCTGAAGATTGGATAGATAAAGACGTTGTTTTAAATTCAATTGATGAAAACCTGCTGTTTTTTTCAATCAACAATATTTGGAGAATGATATTTCCAAAGGAATTTCTATTAAAAAATGAAATAACGTTTCCGGAAGGAGTTTTTGCTGAAGATCTGACTTTTATGATTGATGCATTTATTAATTCAAACAAAATCGTTTTCATTAATGATATCGTCTATAATTTCAGATTGAGAACCGGAGATAATTCTTCCACTAGCCTGTCTAAAGGTATGCACTATTTAAATGGACTGATAGACGGTTATAAACATACAGTTAAGGTTCTGGAAAAAAATAATGCATGCAAATACTACGATACCATTTTCAACCAGCATTTATCTGTGTGGCTAAGCGATGTGGCGTTAAGTGAAACGATAAGCATTGAAGAAAAGCATGAACTTATAAACAAGTCCATTCCAATGTTTAAACAGCTTAAAACGATTAAGCCATTTCCGGAAAATAATGCAATTAAAAGTATAATACTGCAACTTGTTTCAGACAACGTTGATGAGGCATTTACTCAAATGGGCGATTATCAACTGTTTACCAATAGAATCTTTAATCTGGAAAATGAACTGAAGGGGAAAAATCAGCAAATCGCACATTTACAGACAACAAAAGGCTGGATTAAATACAAAATAAAAAATATAAAACAAAGATTAAAAGGAGAAATCTAATCCTTCAATCTCTTGAAAATTTCATCCCATTGATTGACACGGGATTTCAAGTTGTAATTTTCCAAAATATCCCTGCGAGCATTGTTTACTATACCATTTCTCAAAATAGGATCTTCAATCAACATGGATAATTTATTAACCCATTCATCCTCATTATTGGCTAAAAATCCTGTAACTCCGTCTTCAATAGCTTCGTTATAGACATTCATGTCACTGGCAACTACAGGTATTCCTAAAGCTGAAAACTCTATATATTTAAGCTCGCTTTTACATTTATTAAACTCAGTGTTAACCAGAGGTATAATACCAATGTCCCACTCGGAGTTCTTACCTAACCAGTCATAAAATGTCTTCATTGACATCGGATAATACGGAATTTTCTTAACGGTGAACCAGTCTGACTTTTCATCGATGGATGCTCCTGCTATTTCAAAATTAATGGTAATTCCTTTTTTGGAGAATATATCCTTTAATCTTAAAATGACATTGTGTATAAGCTCCAAATCATTGTCATGCGTTAACGTACCGAAATAACCAATCTTGATGAATTCGTTGCCTCTAAAAGCAAAAGGCTTCAATGGCAGTGAGTCATTAACATAATAATTTTTGATTATCTCAACGTTTTTAAGGCCTAACTTATCAAAACGTTCCTTTAACTCATTTGTACTGACCGTAATCTGATCCACATTAGTTACAAGCTTTTTAATATTATCAAAATTACCTAAAATATAGTTATATGAAGGATTTGCAGGATTAATATCCATGAAATCGTCATCACTTTCATATACAATCTTAATATTATGCTTCTTAGCCTTTTTAAGCAGTATATTTGAATAAGGATTGACCCTTTGAATAACAATCACGTCAAAAATGTGGGCATTAATCATATTATCGATGTCAAGCAAAGGCATTATTTCCTGACCATAAATAAAGAAATGATAATCGCCACTTTCCGCCAGTTTGGAAAATGGAGTGTGAAGCCTGATGTAAGGACATGCATTCATATTATCAAAATTATCCTCTAAAAATACTCCGACTTTAATTGTATCTGTCTTAAACTCCTTATGAGTGACAATATAATCAATCAGCACTTTGGAATCTGTGATATAATGGTTATTGTTTAATTCACTTTTAATACGTTTATTGGCAAACCTGTCCAACTGAACATGGATGTTTTCATTTAAATTAGTTAAAAAGTTAGGGTATTTCCTGTTAAATGGGATTCTGAGCCTAAATCCATCATCAATATAATGAATAAGGGGATCTTTATCACCGATATCCGCTACACTAATGTAATAATACAAATCAAAAATAGGGTCGATATATTTAATTTTATCGTCAATTGAATCTGTTTTTGAACCATTTTCAATGAAATGAAGAACCGGATCGTGACATGGATGAACCTGACCATATACGGTCTCATTCAATATTCCTAAACCTTTAATCATGTCATAAGTTCCAAGTTCGGCCGTCATACTGGTCTTTGAATTTTTAGCTGACTGCAAATAATGATTGTTTTTGACTTTACGAGCCAAATCACCTGCTACCCTTAACGGTTTCGTTAATTTTAAGGAATTGGAGTTGATGAATTCATTATATTCATTTTGAAGAAAGCCAATTCTTCCTGCAGTATCAATTCTATAACCTGCCATTCCCTTTACATCATTTACAAGCAAATACAGTTCTTCTCTTGACAATTCTATTGTATCTCCAAGTTCCATGTTCTCCACATCAACGCCTATTTTAGCTCTTAAGTTATCGCTTGTAATAGGTGTTGTCAAGACGACTTTATGGTGGTAGTTTTGGCCTTCTTTTGCCCAGTATTCATTTTCCCAGTAATAAATACGGCTTACTGAAGGATGAAAATCATTTTTCCAGCATACATAAGCAAAACTGAGCTGATCCTGGTTGGTGTATTTGATATTTTCGTCCCACCAGTCATCCATAAGCTTAACAACATCGGGATGGTTATGCTGTCTGAAAAGCGCTCCCATAACGCCCAGTCCATAATTTTTGGGAAATCCCTGAGAACGGTAATATTCAACCTGTTCTTCCATCACAGCCCTAGGATAACGCGGGATGATTTTTGAAGCCTTATATTCTTCATAAACACAGTCCCTTTCGGTGTGAACAACTACAAGCATTTTTGAATCTGCTTTGATGTTTTTGTATATGTACTCGCGAATGCTTCCTTTAATCTTGAAGGTTCCGTCTAACCAGAAGCTGTACTTATAATCTTTAAGGTACTTATGAGGCAATAGCTTGTATTGCTTTGCTTTTCTATTGTTATCCAGAATAGAATCTTCCATAGGAATTATTTTCCACAAATCTGACTCCAAATCAGGATTGTCAGTAAAACAGATATAATCACAGTTTTCATCAATGACTTCCGGTTCCTTTAATGTATCATAATCTCCTGTGAAAGCCGTATAAATAGCTAATTTATTGTTTTTAATATCTTCAATGGTTTCATCGGCAGGTCCACTAGTATGGTCAAACAGTGGCCTGTTAACATGTTCCTTTGAAAGTTTTTGATATTCCTCATAAATCTCATCATAGCTCATATTATCACAAATACTTCCGGTTAATTAAATTCAATAATTCGTCTGCATAATTCTCTTTAACATCCAGGCAAATATCATATCTTTCATCGTCATTTTCACAAATCAATACCTTAATCAAGTTCAATCTTGAAATAGCCTTATCAATATTATAGTCTTTATCATTTGATATTAATATATCGCAGTCCTCACCGATTTCCAAATTGTTAATGTCCGGGATTAACTTAACATTATAGCCTTTTTCATTGAAATTTCTGGCTATCCCAGATATGAAATCATCATTTTTGGAAACGATTGAAATATCCAGTTTTTTATTGGTTATAAACATGTCATGGTTGAGTTTATCTTTGAATATCTCTTTAAATATGAAGTCTTCCCATTTATTCAAAAAGTACATTATATTCTTGTAGTTAAGCTGATTTTTCTTGTCTTCGTCTTCAATACGCGTGGCGGATTCATGGTGGAACAGTAATGCGAAAGGATTGTAAATTGATTTATAACCTGATTTATAAAGCTTAAATGCAAAATCAATGTCCTCATATCCATAGAAATAATTTTCATCAAGTCCGCCAAGATCAAGATAAACATCTTTTTTAACAAGCAAACATGCTGCAGTGTTTGAAATCACTTCCTTTTCATGATTAACCTCATCTGAAAACAGCAGTGTGGAATACATGTGTTCATGGTAAGGTCCATAGATATAAGGCGTTCTTTCTTCCCTGAATTTTACGCCGGCATGCTGAATGGTGTATGATTTTCCCTGATTTTCAATATCATCATAATAAGGAAAAATCAGTTTCGCTCCAACAGAGCCAACATTATCATTTTTAAGCATGCATCCAACCAACTCATTCAGCCATCCGTAAGTAGGCTCGATGTCATTGTTCAATAAAAGCAAGTATTCGCCGTTGGCTATTTTAGCCGCATCATTATTTCCTTTTGAAAAACTGACATTCTCGGAATTTTCTATAACATTAATATTCAGATCAAGGGAATGGAGATATTCGACTGATTCGTCGCGTGATGCATTATCTACAACGATTATTTCATAATTGGAATAGTTAGTTTTAGAATCGAAATCCTCAAACAGCCTTTGAAGATGTCCGAGGCCGTTTCTGTTTAGAATAATGATTGAAACCAGAGGCTCTGAATCAAATGTGTAATTTGATAAGAATAATTTATTCGTGTCCAATATTTTCTCTTTCCTTAAAACAAAAGGATTTTCATCAATGGTAAATCCTGAATGGCCGTTATCTATATAATGTATTAACGGATTAAGTTTTTTTGATTCTACTTCAGGAAACTCCTGCAAATATCTTTTCAAGTTAAATGACGGGGAAGGGAGTTTGTTTTCCTTATATCCATAAAACAAATAATGGACTAAAGGATCCATTCCGCTTTTTTTAATATGAGGATAAGTCTTTAAATAATATTTTTTATCAAACAGGCCAGAATGCATGATTTTATCATAGCTTTCCTGATAGAGTCTGGCTTTTTGAACATTGAATTTGGATTTAACTAAAAAATCTTTAAAACTAACCATATTAAACACTACTTTACAAAAATTTAAATCTTTTCTGTTTAGATTTATTGTTCAACTCATTAATAATATTATTTTTTTCAGCAAACAAAACTGCAATATCATCATTTGTCATGAATTCCAAGTCAAAATCTATTGTTAAAGTTGAATTTGAATCTTTTTCTATCATATAATTTGGATCTAATGTCGTGAAAATCTGATAATCGTCATTAATCGAATTATCGCAATTTGCATCCAAAACGTTTAAATTATTAATTTTGGATTTGATGAAAGCTCCTTCAACCGGGTCAAAGCGTAAACTGACAATATTTGAAAATCTGCTCAAATCAAAATCCAACCTATTGTTTTTTTGCGGAACATATTCAGCAGATACTTTTGAATCCTCCGTAAAACCATTTCCCTCATCCACATAAACAGTGGCTCGAGATTTAACTTTGGACAATCTGTTATAATACTTATATTTGGCTAAAAACAAATCGCTGGACAATGTCTGCAAGTCCAGGCATTCATCCATATAGAAAGTTGGAAATGACGGGAATAACTCGTTGAAATAAATTAAGTCCTCTTTCGTTATCTTTCCAACCGCATCCTTAAGTTTATCGACTATTAATAACTCATCGGTTACCGGCCAGTTATAATAAAACAGAAAGAACAGTACGTCATTGATAAATTTGATAATTAACAGTTTGATTTGGGAAAAATAATTAGGATAAATATTTTCCAATTCAAATAATGATTTGATTGAAGCGGATAAGTCCAGAAGGTTTTCAACTGCAATGTTTTCCGTTATTGATGAAGAGTTTTTCCTATAAAAATAAGTCGAATCCTTGCTTAAATATATTTTCTTTGCATTTGCCAAAACGGAAGAGGTAACTATATTATCCTCATAAAGGCCTTTGGAATACTTTAAATATTTAAATAAACTTTTATGATAAATCTTATTCCAGGCTGAAGTCAAAAGAAATATTTCAGGAAAATCTGTTATGTCTTCCAGAACCTTATTTTCATCTGCATTCTGATTATGGATGCTAGACGGTTCAATATGGCCATTCTCAGTGAACACTTCCCAATTGTATATTAATAAATCACATCCAGAATCCTTTAATTTATTGATTGAATCCTCATAAGCGTTTAATGAAATAAAATCGTCACTGTCAAGAAAAGTGACAAAATCTGTTGTGGCATGGGAAAGACCTACATTTCTGCTTAAGCCCAAACCCTTATTCCTTTCATTGGTTATTACTTTAATTGAAGGATATTTCTTACAATACTGATTGACAATGTCCATACTGTTGTCCGGAGTTGCATCATTAACAATTATTACTTCAATATTATCGATACCCAGGCTTTGGTTGACAACGCAATCCAAACACTGGCCGATATATTTCTCAACGTTATAAACCGGAATAACAACACTTATTTCATAACTCATAATTTCACGAATCTTTTAAATATGCCTTCAGAGGAATCCTTATTATTTAACTGCTGTTTTAATGATTCATTTTCAGCCCTTAATTCATTAGATAAAGTTTCAAAATGCTTTGCTAAAAATTCATAGTTTCCTTTTTCATAATTCAAATCAAAAATCTCATAATTGTTTGAAACTGATATGGCTTTGTAAAATGATTGGTCTTCATAATGCCATCCATCAAAATTATCCACATCACCCAACTCGAAATCATCATAATGCTGCTTCATAGAATCCAAAAATTTATTTTTAAGCTCAATCTGCAATCTCAAATAGACATACTTTAAATTTACAATAATAAACAGCAGCCAATCCTTTTTAACCTTGTCATAGATATCTGAATCAATCAGGTTGTTTTTGGTTGACTCCAGAATATTAAATATGTCAAATGAGCCTTCATCCCCGCTGGTTGAAATGGACTGTTCCCTTATACGATATGAATAGAGGTATTCTGGCAATACTGACACTTTTTTAGCCTTCAGGAATACTTTATAGAAAAATTCCAAATCCTCATAATAGGAGCCGTGCAGGAACTGGGCGTCTAAATCATTGATAAATGAAGTCTTATACAGTTTGTTGAATGGAGCATGTGATATTTTGAAAAGAATATCTAAAACATCATAGTAATTGAAGTTTCCGGTGTAAAAAGAAGGGTCGATTACATCCAAATTAGTAAATGAGCTTTCACTGAATTCACCGGAGTCTTCATTATAAAATTTAAATTTAAACATTGTAATGTCGGAATCAAAGCCTTTGACATGGTCATACAATAATTCCAATGCGTTTTCCTCCAACCAGTCATCAGAATCAACGAATAGAATATAATCTCCCTGAACTTCCTTAATTCCGGAATTGCGGGCACCGCTTAAACCCTGATTTTCCTGGCTTATTATTCTAAATCTGGAATCTGTCAAAGCATATCCTTCAAGAATACCTAAAGATAAATCAGTAGACCCGTCATTTACGCAAATAACCTCAAAATCTTTAAATGTTTGATTGACTAAGCTATCCAAACATTTTCTAAGGTAATTTGCAACGTTATAAACAGGCAAAACCACTGAAATCTTTACGCTCATATCCTCACCATTCATTTGTTTCCATACATCTTTTCATAGTATTGCTGGTATTCGCCGCTTTTAACTTGATCCATCCAGTCCTGATTGTCTAGATACCATTGGATGGTTTCCTTGATTCCTGTTTCGAATGTGTATTTCGGTTCCCATCCGAGTTCGTTGCGTATTTTATCGGCGTCTATTGCGTATCTTCTGTCGTGTCCTAGACGGTCTGCGACGAATTCTATTAATGATTCATCTTTTCCCAATGCTTCAAGTATTAGCTTTACGATTTGGATGTTCTGTCTTTCGTTGTGTCCGCCAATGTTATAGACTTCTCCTAGTTTTCCTTCATGTAATACCAGATCTATTGCCTGGCAGTGGTCGTATACGTGTAACCAGTCACGGATGTTTTTTCCGTCACCATAAATCGGCAGTTTTTTGTCTTCGAGTGCATTGGATATCATTAAAGGTATAAGTTTTTCCGGGAACTGATAAGGACCGTAGTTATTTGAGCATCTTGTGATGTTTATTGGCAGGTCGAATGTTTCATAATATGCCCTTGTTATCAGGTCTCCTCCGGCTTTTGATGCGGAGTATGGGCTGTTAGGCTGTAGAGGAGTTGTTTCTGTGAAGTATCCTGTTTCGCCTAATGTTCCGTAAACCTCATCGGTTGAAATCTGGATGTATTTTTCAACTCCGAACTCCTTGGCGGCGTTCAATAGAACCTGTGTTCCCAAAACATTTGATTTTATGAAAATTTCAGGATCAGTTATGCTTCTGTCAACATGGCTTTCGGCAGCGAAATTAATGACATAATCTGATTTGGAAACCAAATCATCAACCAGTTCCTTATCACGGATATCTCCCTTGACAAAGGTATAATTATCCATATCTTCAATGTCTTTCAGGTTTTCTAAGTTTCCACAGTAAGTCAAGGCATCCAGATTAATGATATCGTAATCAGAATACTTATCCAACATATACTTAACGAAATTGCTACCGATGAATCCTGCTCCACCGGTGATTAAAATTGAACTCATAAATAAAACACCCTAATATTTGATTTGTGATTCTGCCAAGGTAGGCCATTGCTTATCCTTATCTGAAAATATCAATTCATCAATGTCATCAATTGGCCATTCTATACCAATATCCGGATCATTCCAAATAATTCCGCCTTCATCCTCGCCATGATAAAACTCAGTGCACTTGTAAACAAACTCAGCCTCATCGGACAAAACAACAAATCCGTGGGCAAAGCATGGCGGAATATAGAGCTGTTTTTTGTTCTCATCAGATAAAATAGCTCCAAACCATTTTCCGTAAGTAGGCGAGTCAGCACGTAAATCTACTCCAACATCAAAAACTTCCCCTTTAATTACACGAACAAGCTTACCCTGAGGATACTTCAACTGCAAATGCAGACCTCTTAATACACCTTTAGTGGATTTGGACTGATTATCCTGAACAAAAGTCAAGTCATAACCGGCTTCCTTAAAGTCATTTTCATGATATGTTTCCATGAAATAACCACGGTTATCACCGAAAACGGCAGGCTCCACCAAAAACATGCCTTCAATATCACATTCAGTAAATTTAAATTGACCCATAAATATTAATCCTCCTTAACCAAATTAAACAAGTATTGACCATAATCCGTCTTTTTAAGCTCTTCAGCAGTTTTTAAAAGTTGCTCATCATTAATGTAACCTTTATTGTATGCAATCTCTTCCAAACATGCAATGTACAGGCTTTGTCTTTTTTGAACAGTTTCAATGAAATTAGCCGCTTCCAAAAGACCGGCATGAGTTCCCGTATCAAGCCAGGCCATTCCACGACCCAAGAGTTCCACTTTCAACTTTCCACGGTTTAAGTATTCTTCATTGACTGAAGTAATTTCAACTTCACCCCTTTCGGAAGGTTCGACATTTTTAGCAATCTCAATTACATCATTGTCATAGAAGTACAAACCTGGGACAATATAATTGGATTTAGGTTTTTGCGGTTTTTCCTCAACGGACAATACATTCCATTCATCATCAAACTCAACAACACCAAAGGCCTCAGGATTTTTAGTATAGTAACCAAAAATAACCGCACCCTCTTCAAGACTTGTTGCTCTTTCCAATATCTCTGTAAACCTGTGTCCGTGGAAAATGTTATCTCCTAAAATTAATGCAACATTATCATCACCAATGAAGTCCTCACCAACGATAAATGCTTCAGCAAGACCGTTAGGATGTTCCTGAACAGCATACTCAAATCTAATACCTAAAGAAGAACCGTCACCCAGCAAATCCTTATACATAGGCAAATCCCTAGGAGTAGAAATAATCAAAATTTCCTTAATTCCTGCAAGCATAAGAACAGAAATAGGATAATAAATCATCGGCTTATCATACAACGGCAACAACTGCTTAGAAACTGCCTTAGTAATAGGATACAAACGAGTTCCAGAACCTCCAGCAAGCACAATACCTTTCATAAAAATCACTTAAAAATATTATATATGAGTTATTTTTGTAACTAATAATTAATTAAAATAACTATTGAAAATGAAATTGAAAAATAGAAAATTAAATTTCAAGGTTTGCAAGTTCTTCTTCAGATGCCTTTTTAGCCGCTTCAACATAAGCGTCACAAACATCCCTGGTCAAACCGTCCATGACAACCTTTCCATGGTCAAGCCATATTACCCTATTGCACATTGATCTTATTGTACCGACAGAGTGAGAAACAAGCAATACGGTAGTACCTGTATTCATCATTGATTTTAGCTTATCTCCACTTTTTTTCTGGAATCTTACATCTCCAACAGAGAGAATTTCATCCAAAATCAATATTTCCGGTTCAACGAGAGTAGCTACAGCAAAACCTAACTTAGCTATCATACCTGAAGAATAGTTTTTGATTGGAAGTTCCATGAATTCTTCCAATTCGGAAAACTTAACGATTTCATCATATTTGCCTTCCAGGAATTCTCTGGAATAACCTAAAATAGCTCCATTCAAGAAAACGTTTTCTCTTCCACTGTAATTATGGTCAAAACCCGCACCCAATTCAAGAAGAGGAGCAACCTTACCGTTAATATGAATAGAACCGGAAGAAGGCCTTAGCACTCCAGACAATATCTTTAAAAGGGTACTTTTACCGGCACCGTTAAAACCGATGATTCCAACACGTTCGCCTTTATTAACAGTGAATGAAACATCTTTTAATGCTTGGAATTTAGATTTAGGTTTTAATTCACGTTTAACCCATTTAATAGCATATTCCTTTAAATTATCGACTTTTTCTTGAGCCTTTTGGAATTCACGGCTGACATTATTTACTTCAATGACAACCTCTTTATTGAGCATTTGGTAATCATCATCATCATCAAGCTGGCTTTTCCATTTGAGAAGGGACTCTTCGTAAACATTCGGTTCATGCTCATAACCTTCCGGATGAACATCAACATAGAAATGAGCGCCTGTTCCGGTGAATTCATTATAGGCCGAAAGTTCCTTAAATCCTTCGCCTACGCATTTCAATTCCAGTCTTAAACGACTCATTCCTCTTCCCTTAACACCGGTGTGCCATAAAAGATTATCCAAATCAATTTTATCATCATCATATAAGATTTCCTTATCTGCAACAAGCCTGTCGAAATCGAACCTGTCCTCTTCGTAGTCTATGTCATTAACGTCAACTTTTCCCTTTTTATCGGAAGCGAAAAAGTGATTTACAACTTCCAAACCATCAGGAATATTGATTTTAACGTCCTGAGGGTTTTTATTGATACCGTTGAAATTGTTAAACAGAATTGTATAGATAAAAGTTTCTCCGATAGATTTGATTAATGGCTTTTCCTTGACAGGGAATCCTTCACCATTGAGACTTCCTATGACAAAACGCTGCTCATCATAATTGACTGTTATTCTTATAAAGTCAAAAAGCAAATCTCCTGAAAATTCACTGGTATTTTCATCGAATGTAACCTCTACTCCAAAATCTGGACTGTTAAGTTCGGATGGAGAAATCCTGCTTCCATCAAATAATACTGATCTCTCAATTGGAGACACTGTAGGCGCATAAAGAGGTTTTGATTCACAGTCATCCTTAATATTAACTAACTTTACAACAGGAGGTTCCAGTTCAACACTGTTTTGAGAGGAATCTCTGTGAAAATCCAGTCTTATGTCAATGGCCTGAATATTAGAATCAACCGGAATATTAAATTTAAAATCACTTACAATAAATGAATTTGGCTTTTGATTAGGAGACAATGAACAACATGCGAGTGATTCCCAATCATCAATTAAAACATTATCTAAATCTTTCCATTCTCCATCATCAGCTGAAGAAATTTGTTTTGTATCTCTAGGATATCTCATTTGGGTTGACATTAAGTTCCTCCTTAAATATTAATTACAAATTCATCTTGATATTTATAAAACAGGTAAACACCTATTATAAGAGCAATTATTGACGTTATTATCAGGTATAATAAAAATTTGGTTTGGGGAAATGCTCCATAAAGAACAATATCCCTGAAGCTTGAAACAGCAGCATAAAGCGGATTGATCTTAAAGAAGAATAAAAACTGTTCCGGAATAATCTCAATCGGATAAAACAATGGAGTCATGAATGATAAAAGCATTGTCAATACACCATAGAGGTATTTAATATCCGTAAAGAATGTTGTTGCCGTAGCCAGGATTAAACCTACTCCCATTGTTAATACAAGCAAGAAGAACAATGGAATTGGAGAATACAATAATGAGAGATAGAACGGAGCTCCAGTAACAAACATCACTGCAACCAACACGACAAGAGAAATCAGGAAGTTAATGAACTCAGAACATACTATACCGACTGCAAACATATATTTTGGAACATAAATCTTTTTAATAATCTCTGAATTTCCCTTAATGGAATCCATAGCTCCAGTAGTAGCATTTGCAAATAAATCAAATACTAATTTACCGCTTAATAAATAAACAGGGAAATTTTCAATAGTCCTTCCAAAAAATGTGGAAAATACAATTGTCAATACAATCATGGATAACAACGGATTCAAAAAACTCCAGAATAAACCTAAAGTGGAATCTTTATATTTACCACTGATATCCCTTTTGATAAGTTCTGTAAGTAAAAAACTGTAATTTCTAAATGTATTCCAATGATTTTTAAAGTCAAACATTAATAAATCAAATCCACAAATTAATTTTTAAAAGTAAATCTTAATTTAATAATTTGAAAAGGATAATATAAAAATATTACCTTTTAATAAATAAAATTTAAAAAAGAATTAGCCTCAGATGCATCAATAAAAGTATCGATTATGTCCAAAGACACATGATTCTTATTTTTAAGCCTTATTTCAGTGGGAACACCAATGTCAGTCAGACAGTCATATAGTGCATCTAGATTATTACCATAATAATCCGGGAAATCAAAAACTTTTTTTAAATATTTATGTCCATCCTTTTTTATTGATTTACCGTCAATTTCGATAATTTTCATGTAAAACACCTAAATTAATTCAACAAAAGAGCTGTAATGGTCATTTGTATAGTAAACCCTATAATCTCCTGTGTTGAACACTATTCTTTCTGCTCCACGACTAGTTCCGTTGGCGTTGATGTCACATTCTATGTATTTGTCAGAGCTTTTCGGGAGAATTCCCTGCCTGTTGGTGAATGTGTCTCCACCTATGCTTTTTCCGGGAGCGTACTTTTTAAGCGGTCCACCGCTCCAGCCTAAAGCCTTAGCATCATTTTTAGTTATATAATTACTAGGAAGCTTATGATATTCCTTTATATATGCTGCCACTTCATTAACTGTACAATATTGACCGTTCTCACTAATATCAGTTTTATTAATGGAAACCTTATCAATATCGGCAGATGAAATGACAGATAAACCTGCAAAAATAGCTATTATGAAAATAGCCACTACAAAAATTAAACGTTTATCCATAAAATCACTTAATCAAATTAATATATTCAACAATAGCTTCTTTATAGCTTCTTAAAGGTTCAAAACCATTTTCAATCCATTTTTTATTTTCCAAAACTGAATATGAAGGTCTAGGTGCTGGCCTTGCAAACTCGGATGCGGTTACCGGAGTTACCATAACATCGACGCCGGCCACTTCAAAGATATACTTTGCAAAATCAAACCATGAACAGCTGTCTGAGTTAGTAATGTGATAGATTCCATAATAATCCGTATCAATCAGCTGGCCAATAGCTTTAGCCAAATCCAATGTATATGTAGGACATCCCACTTCATCAGTCACCACAGTTATTTCAGGATGACTTTTGGCTAGCTCCAACATTGTTTTAGGGAAATTGCCGCCATTGACACCATATAGCCATGCAGTTCTTACAATGAAGAACTTATCCAAAATTTCCTGGATTGCAACTTCGCCTTCAAGTTTACTTTTACCGTAAACGCTAATAGGACCAATTTCATCGTCTTCAACCCAAGGCCTTGTATTTTTACCGTTGAATACATAATCTGTACTTACATGGACAAGTGGGCAGTCAACTTCCTTACATCCAAGCGCCAAATTTCTAGGACCTTCACCATTAACCGCAAAAGCCAAATCGGTGTTTTCCTCACAGCCATCTACATTTGTATAAGCGGCTGAGTTGATAACGATATCCGGCTTGTTTTCCTTAATGAAGTCAATAGTGTGCTCTTTATCTGTAATGTCTAATGAACTAGATGTTGTTAAGATCAATTCATGATTGTCTTCCAGAACCCTGATTAAATCATGGCCTAACATTCCATTAGACCCCGTTATTAAAATTTTCATTTTATCCCCAAATATTTATTATATTAATTAGATATATCTATATTGATATTTAAAATTAAATGGGGTTTTAATATGAAAGTGTGTATTATAGGACAAGGTTATATTGGACTGCCAACCGCTGCATTATTCGCCAGAAATCACTGCGAGGTAGTTGGCGTTGATGTAAATGAGAAAATTATTGACAATTTAAACAATGGAATCATTCACATCGAAGAACCTGGAATATCCGATATTATTAAAAAAGCTTTAGAACTGAATGTATATAAAGCATCCATGAAGCCTGAAAAAGCTGATGCATTTATTATTACCGTGCCGACCCCATATATTGTTGAAAACTACAGCTGTGATTTGAGCTATGTAATCAGCGCATGTGAATCAATAATTCCTTATCTTGAAAAGGGAAATACCGTAATTATCGAATCCACAATAGCTCCAATGTCAACAGACGATGTTATAAAGCCTATTTTTGAAAAGGCAGGTTATACCATTGGTAAGGATTTGTATCTTGCACATTGTCCTGAAAGGGTTTTGCCTGGAAAAATCATTGACGAGCTGATTCACAATGACCGTATAATCGGAGGAATAACACCGCAATGTTCCATAAAGGCAAGTGAAGTCTATGGCCAATTCGTGGAAGGCGAATTAATGCTGACTGAAGCGAAAACCGCTGAATTGTCAAAATGTATGGAAAATACATTCAGAGACGTTAACATAGCCCTTGCAAATGAACTTGCTAAAATATGTGCTGAAATTGGTGTTAATGCTCTTGACGTTATTAAAATGGCAAATAAACATCCAAGAGTAAATCTTCACTCCCCCGGACCAGGTGTCGGAGGGCACTGCCTTGCAATAGACCCATACTTCATTTATGCAAAAGCACCTGACACTGCAAAAATCATAAAGCTAGCAAGAGACACCAACAACTCAATGCCAGAGTTTGTATGTGATTATACAAGAAAAATAATTAAAAAAGGTAAAATAGCTATTCTGGGCGTTTCATATA
>NZ_JAZUMY010000016.1:0-4759 GCF_045603845.1 Methanobrevibacter sp. | reverse complement strand
ATCCTTCAAATAATGTTAGTGATTTAACAACCGATGAAATTAAAGGGATTTTTTCGGGCAATATAACAAACTGGAATCATGTGGGAGGTGAAAATAAAAAAATTAATGTTTTTGTTCGAGAGCAGGGGTCAGGTACATTGGATGCATTTAAAACATCAGTAATGAATAAAACTCCAATTTTAAATGATGCAATAGTTTTCAATTCACAGGGGTCAATCAAACAAGCTATTGAACAGGATGAATCATCCATAGGTATTGTTTCATTTTCTTATCTGGATGATGATATTAATGCTTTAAGCATTGAAGGAATTTATCCAACTGAAGAATCAATAGCTGATGGGTCATATTCTCTTCAAAGACCTTTTTTACTTCTTTTAGAGAATAATCCATCTAATGAAACTATGGAATTTATCAGTTGGCTTAATAGCAACGAAGCCAGAGAGATTTTGGATGAAAATAAAATCATCAGGAGTGTTTGAAGTGAATGAAAAGTTCATTGAAAGAGGATTGTTGTCATTAACATTGTTCTTATTTGTTATTATTGCTTTAATAATAATTTTTTTACTGTATGAAGCAATTCCTGCATTCAATCAATTTGGATTAATTAAAATATTTTCAGATATGCATTGGATTCCTGATTTGAATTTATTTGGCATAATTCCAATGATTGTATCTTCTTTACTGGTGAGTTTTTTGGCATTAGTGATTTCTGTACCATTATCACTAGCCACAGCTATTTATATTGAAGAATTATCGTCAATCAGAATAAAAAAACTATTTAAGCCAGTAATTCAAACATTGGCAGGAATCCCATCAGTGGTTTATGGATTTTTTGGATTAACGGTTTTAATACCTCTGATTAGGGATTATATTGGTGGTGATGGATTCAGTGTTCTTGCAGCTTCAATTGTTCTTTCAATAATGATTTTGCCTACAGTAATCACATTATCTCAGGATGCAATCGCAAATGTTCCTTTTGAATACAAGCAGGCATCATTTGCATTGGGTTCCACACATTTTCAAACGATTTATAAAATCATTCTGCCATCTGCATTGCCGGGAATTTTAACTGGGATAATTTTAGGTTTAGGCCGAGCGATTGGTGAAACATTAGCTGTTTTGATGGTCATAGGTAATGTTAATCAAATACCTTCTTCAGTTTTGGACTCTGCAAGGACATTAACATCAAATATTGCTCTGGAAATGGGTTATGCAATGGATATTCATTATAATATGCTGTTTGTTAATGGAGTTGTATTATTCGTAATTATTGTAATTTTGATGGCTTTAACGTTTTGCATTCAACATAAATGGGGTTGTTAATATGGATTTAATGAAAAAATTAATTTTCACATCATCAGGAATGATTACAGTATCAATTCTTCTTGTAATTGTTTTATATATTTTAATTAAAGGCATTCCATTTATAAATTTTGAATTTATATTTTCTAATCCGATTGATTCTGGAAAATCCGGCGGAATATTTCCAATGATAATTTCAAGCATATATCTGGTGCTTTTAACAGCATTAATTGCGGTTCCTGTTGGTGTTGCTTCCGCCATTTACACGACACAGTACTGTAAAAGCAGCGCATTTATTAATATTTTGAGGTTCTGTTCCCAGACATTATCTGCAATCCCGTCAATTATTTATGGTTTGTTCGGATTTGCCTTTCTAATCATGTTTTTAAAGCTGGATTGGTCATTGTTTACTGCTTCACTGGTTTTGGCTATGATGTCTATTCCGACCATATATCAAGTATCTGAAATCAGCATTAACTCTGTTCCAAATGAATTAATTGAGGCCAGTTTCGGATTGGGGGCAAGCAAATGGCAAATGATAACTTCAGTAATTTTGCCTTCATCTATTTCAGGCATTTTTACGGGAATTATATTGGCGTTAACAAGAGCAATTTCAGAAGCCGCAGCAGTCATGTATGTGGTTGGATCAACGTTCAAGGTTCCATTATCCATTTTTGACGCTGGCAGGCCGTTGCCTCTTCATTTATATATTTTGGCCAGTGAAGGGGTATCATTGGATAATGCATATGCAACAGCTTCAATTTTAATAATGATTGTGCTGATAATCACTGTTTTCAGTAATTACTGTTTAGATAAATACCAGAATAAAATGGAGGGATTATGATGAAAATTAATGTAAAGGATTTTAATGTAAGTCTTGACGGTAGGAATATACTAAATAACATCAACATGGATATTAAAAGAAATTCCATTCATGCAATCATTGGTCCGTCAGGCTGCGGGAAATCAACATTCATCAAGTCAATTAATCGCATGAATGACCTTGTAAAAAGTTTTAAAGCTAGTGGAAAGATTCTGCTTGACGGTAAAAATATTTATGATGATGACATTGACATTGTCGCTTTGAGAAAAAGGGTTGGCATGGTCTTTCAAAAGGCAAATCCTTTCGCCAAATCTATTTTCGATAATGTGGCCTATGGATTAAAAATTGCAGGATGTGAAAATTCAGCATATATTAAAAATACTGTTTTGGATAGTCTAAATTCAGTTGGATTATTGGATGAAGTTAAAGATAAGCTATATGAATCTGCTTTCAAGCTATCTGGAGGTCAACAGCAGAGATTATGCATTGCAAGAGCAATCGCCATCAATCCTGAGGTCATTTTGATGGATGAGCCGTGCTCTGCACTTGACCCGTTATCCACTCTAAAAGTTGAAGATTTGATTAATGAGTTGAAAGATGAGTATACGATTGTTTTAGTGACTCATAATATGCAACAAGCTCGCAGGGTTTCTGATTACACCTCATTCTTCTTGGATGGTGAGTTGATTGAAAGCGGAAGAACTGAACATGTTTTTTCAAATCCAAAATGTGAAAAAACGGAAAATTATATTGCGGGGAGGTTCGGTTAATTCAAATTCTTTTGGTAAGATAAGTGTATTCCAACATGTCCGACTGCCAGAATTAGTGAAGATACTATTAATAATATATTCTGCTCATGTATTCCTAAAAATAGAAATCCCAAAACGGGCAGTGTTGCTCCCGCCACGGGAATTCCTAAAAAGTTGGAATACATATCCTGCATTCTTTTTGGGCTTCTGAAATATCTGATCCAATAAATTTCATAAAGTATCATAAACAGGAATGCTAAGATTAACCATAATGATAATCCAATGTTTTCATCAGTAAAAAACAGTGAGGAACAGACAACGAGCACTTGACCAATTCTTTCAATGACTGACAATATCTTACTTTCGTTTTCAGCATATTTTTCATAATTTGAAGGTTTGTTGCCTGTCCAAATGATGTTTGGAACGAAAAGCATTATTAAAAATATCACTGCAATATATGAAAATCCAAAATGCATCAACACGCCCTTAATTAAAGCTACTATTCATCATATATTCTTCCGGTAGCATGCCTGTCGGCCCAGCATTGTATGCAAACTCCAATAGGCAATCCTGCTGTATGGGTATGTGCTTTCAGTATTTTCACATCCAAAGTGGTTGTTTTGCCGCCAAGACCCATAGGTCCAATTCCGGATGCATTGATTTCGTCCAAAATTTCTTCTTCTAATTTGGCTATTTCAGGGTCCGGATTTCTTTCACCCACTTTTCCAAGCAAAGCTTTTTTACCAAGTTTCAAACATAAATCGGAAGTTCCTCCAATACCTACTCCTACAACAGTTGGTGGACATGGTTTTCCTTTTGCTTTTAAAACGGATTCCACAACAAACTCTTTGATTCCTTCAATTCCTTCAGCAGGCAACGCCATTTTCAATGCATTATTGTTTTCTGAACCGAATCCTTTAGGTAAGATTGTAATTTCAAGATAATCTTCATCTATTAACTCAATATCGATTGGAGGGATGTAATCTCCCACGTTAATGTTGGTATTTTCACGTGTTAACGGATCCACGATATTTGGTCTGATTGGAACGTCACTTGTTGCTTTTTTTATACCCTCTTCAATTCCTTCACGAAGATTTTCCACTTCAACATTACCAAGTTTCACAAAAACAACAGGCAGGCCTGTATCTTGGCACATCGGAATTCCCTTTTCTTCGGCAAGTTCAATATTTTTCAAAATAGCTTCAATATTTAACCTGGCCAAGTCATGTTCTTCAACTTTAAGAGCATCTTCAAGTGATTTTTTTACATCATCACCAAGAACGATAACTGCTTGCCTGTAAAGTTCATAAACTTTATCCCTAATAACATCTTTAGTAATCAAAATAATAACCCTGTAAAATTTAGTTAATACTATTTTTTCATTTTAAAGATAATAAATATTGTTAAAATTAGTTAAATGTGGATTGCTCCAATAGGGCAAACGTCAACGCACTGTTTGCATCTGTCGCATTTCTCTTCATTGATGGTTATAGCTCCGCCCAACACTTCAATGGCATTATTAGGGCATTCTTTTAAACATGGTGCTTCTGATGGTTGGCAGTTCATACAAAATAAGGAAGGTGTGTCAACTTCTTTAAGTTGACAATCACTTTCACAAGTTGTACAATTTAAACAGTTCATAGAAATATTCCTATTCCTCGAGAGCTAATCTGGCTCTTGCTTGACTTGTAATTACGTGGACAAATCCGCCTTTTTTATTATCTGGCTCATAGATACCAGCAAGTTTTGACAAGAATTTTTGTTGGTTTCTGGCTTTGATTTTAGCGGGATCTGCAACAGTAATGGCTCTTTTGGTACATGCTTTAATACAAGCAGGACCTTCTTCCCTGTCAGCACATAAGTCACATTTCTCAGCAATGCTTGC
>NZ_JAZUMY010000015.1:0-1759 GCF_045603845.1 Methanobrevibacter sp. | reverse complement strand
AATAAAAAAAGTGCTGACTTTGCAGGTATGAAAGTGCCTATTAAAGTTATCATTGACAGAGATACTAAAGATTTCGAAATTGAAATCGGTACTCCACCAACTACAGCTTTAATCATGCAAGAATTAGGCATCGAAAAAGCTTCTCACGAACCAGGTTTAGACATTATCAATGACTTACCGATTGAAACCGCTTTAAAAATCGCTAGAATGAAATTCGATTCATTATTATCTAACGATTACAAAGCAGCTGTAAAAGAAGTTATGGGAACCTGTGTAAGTATGGGATTATCTGTAGATGGTAAAGACCCAAGAGAAGCACAAAAAGACGTAGATGCTGGTAAATATGATGATATCTTATTAGAATAGATATCAGTTAATAAAATTTAAGTTAATATGTAAACAGTGTATATGATGTTATGATTTACGGATTATAATTGATATACTGTTTTTTAATTCATGCAATCGTGAAGAATTTTTTCTTGTAATCGATTCTCATGAAACCAAAATAGCCAATGAACAGAAAATGTTCATGGGGGACGAATATGACACAAGATATAGTTAATGCGGTGAAGGAGGCAAAAGAACAATCAAAGCCGAGAAACTTCACAGAGTCAGTAGATATTATTATTAATATCCGTGACTTAGATGTCAAAAGGCCAGAAAATAGGTTTAATGAGGAAGTTACTCTTCCTAACGGCCGTGGCAAAGAGGTAAAAATCGGAGTCATAGCTGATGGGGAACTCATTGTTCAAGCTAAAGATGCAGGCCTCGATCTTGTAATCAACAAAAATGATTTAGAAGAGTTAGGAAAAGATAGAAAAGCTGCTAAAAAAGCAGCAAATTCTGTTGATTTCTTCATAGCTCAAGCTGATATGATGCCACTCGTTGGTAGGTTCTTAGGTCCAATTCTTGGTCCTCGTAACAAAATGCCAAAACCAGTGCCAGCAAGTATCAAACTTGACCCTCTTTTAGAAAGATTACAAAGTACTGTCAAAGTTGGTGTAAAACAGCAACCAAGTATTCAAATCGTTGTTGGAAGCCAAGACATGTCCGAGGAAGATATAGCTGAAAATGTGGAAACTGTTCTTACAGTCTTAGACCGCAATTTAGAAAAAGGAAGAAGTCAAATAAAATCCATGTTTATTAAAACAACTATGGGTCCAACTGTGAGGGTGATCTAATGGCTCATGTTGCTGAATGGAAAAAAGAAGAAGTTATTGAGCTCAAAGGTATCATAGACAAATATGATGTTGTTGGTATTGTCGATTTATTAAACATTCCAGCAAAACAGCTCCAGGAAATGAGAAAAAATCTCAAAGGCAAAGCTGTTATCAGAATGTCTAAGAAAAACCTTATTGATTTAGCTCTTGAAGATTGTAATGCTAGTAAAAACAACATTGTTGATTTGTCTGGACATATGGATGGTCAGATAGCACTCATTGCTACTGAAATGAATCCTTTCAAATTGTACAAAATATTGGAAGACAGCAAAACTTCTGCTCCTGCTAAACCGGGAACCATTGCTCCTGAAGATATTGTTGTACCTGCTGGTGATACCGGATTCGAACCAGGTCCTTTCTTAGGTGAATTGCAACAAGTTGGAATTCCTGCAAAAATTGATAAAGGTAAAATTGTAGTTCAAAAAGATACTGTTGTTGTCGAAGCAGGCGAAGAAGTATCTAAAAGTGTTGCAGCTACCTTATCAAGAATGGATATTAATCCAATGGAAGTAGGAATTGATTTAAAAGCAGTATATGAA
>NZ_JAZUMY010000014.1:0-9277 GCF_045603845.1 Methanobrevibacter sp. | reverse complement strand
CTTTAATCAACAAGAAAAACTATATAAATTATTAAAATAAATATTATATTAATTATATTTTTCAAAAAACAAATAAAGGCGAAATTATGGAAGAAAAATATGCAATAAAATTATTTCAAGAATACAAAATAAGAACAAAATGGGATTCAGAAATAGATGATTACTACTACTCAATAATAGATGTCATTGCGGTTTTAACTGAAAGCAAAAATCCAAATAGATACTGGAGTGATTTAAAAAGAAAGTTAAAAAATGAATCAGGTCAACCTTACGAAAATATCGTAAGGTTGAAACTTAAAGCCCATGATGGTAAAATGCGTGAAACAGATGCTGCCAACACCAAACAATTATTACGTATAGTACAGTCAGTTTCATCACCAAATGCCGAACCATTCAAACAATGGTTAGCCCAAGTTGGTAAAGAAAGACTTGAAGAAGTAGCTGACCCAGAAATAGCTATTGAAAGAGCAATAAACACTTATCGTGAGAAAGGATATTCAGAAGAGTGGATTACTCAAAGAATGAAAAGTATTGAAACACGAAAAGAATTAACTGCTGAATGGGACAGAGTTGGTGTTGAAAAAGGAATTGAATATGCAATATTAACTGATGACATCTCAAGAGCATGGTCAGGAATGTCTACAAAGGAATACAAACAATACAAAGGTCTGAAAAAAGAAGGATTGAAAGACAATATGACCAACATTGAACTGATTTTAAATATGCTAGCAGAAGCATCCACAACCGAAATCAGCAAAGTTAAAAATCCAGACGGATTTAATGAAAGCCGTGACGTTGCTAAACGTGGAGGAAATATTGCAGGTAATGCAAGAAAAGAGCTTGAAGATGCAACTGGTCGAAAAGTGGTCAGTAAAAAGAATTCAAAAACACCAGAATTACTTGATGAAAATCTATAATCCTTAAAGAATGTTTTAACATTTATACATTATGAAATTCATATAATATGCCATCACCTAAAAAAATAATACCGATAATCTCACCAAGCAATGAATCACTAGACTTAATATGGAGTTTCTACAAAACAAGATAACATGTTACATAAAATGTGTCCGAGATGCGGATCTAAAAAAGTTAAATGGATTATTCCACAGAACTGGTCAATGTGGCAATGCTTCGACTGCGACTATACAGGCCCAATCATTGAAGGAAACGATGAGCTTGCAGAGGAAATCCATGAATCATATATGGAATCAAAAAAGAATGATTAGATAGAAATATTCGGCCATAACAGAAGCTGAGCTTACATGAATTTATTCTATGTATTCCATTAAAAACCAAATATTTTCCAAATAACCATGCTATAATTACTTATAACAATACTATTTTTATAAAAAGGAATATATAAAATTTAGGTTAACCTAAAAAAATAAGTTAAAGGAAATTAAATTCCTTTTTTCTCAAATTCTTCATTTAAAAATACTTTAATGTTATCACGAGCGAGTTCGACCATTTCAGGAGCCGGCCCACCTAAAACTCGTCTGATTTTAACATTTTCGGCAGGATTTAAAGCGTCTTGAATTAACTCATCAGCCAATTCCAGCTTGTCAAAGCCCAAATCAACTGCAATTTCATCAATAAACTCAGAAGTAATATCTTCTTCAGCCATATCCTTAGCAGTTGCTTCATTTACAATACGGCCAACGATTTTGTGAGCGGTTCTGAAAGGAATTTGCTTTTCACGAACCATAATATCCGCCAAATCAGTTGCAGTTGCAAAGTTACGTCCTGCAAGCTCTGCGCATCTCTCAATATTGAATTCAACTGACAATAACATGCGTGTGACAATTGACAATGTATCCTCAGTCACTTTCAATGCATTCCATAAATGCGGAGTGATTTCCTGCAAATCACGGTTGTATGTGTATGGAATAGCTTTAAGAATAGTTAGGATAGTAACAAGTTCACCGTTGACAATTGTTGATTTTCCACGTGCAAGCTCTGCAACGTCAGGATTTTTCTTTTGAGGCATGATAGATGATGTGGATGAGTATTCATCAGCCATTTCTATAACGCCGAACTCATATGTACTCCATAAGATCAGCTCTTCGCAGATTTTGGATAATGTAGTACATAAAGCTGTCAGGTCAAATACAGTCTCTGCAATGAAATCCCTTGCAGAAACCCCATCCATTGAGTTTTCAAGATAAGCATCAAAGCCTAATAATTTAGTTGTTAATTCACGATTGATTGGAAAACTTGTAGTTGCCATTGCAGCTGAGCCTAAAGGATTTAAGTTAACACGTTTATAAGTATCCTCTAAACGTTCATAATCCCTTTTTAAAGCCTGTACATGAGCCATCAGATGATGTGCAATTGTAATAGGCTGGGCATGCTGGAGGTGAGTGAAACCTATAAAGACATCATGCAAATGGTCACCGGCCATTTCAACAATGCCTTCAATGAATTCCAAAATTCCAATCTGGATGCCTATGATTCGCTCTCTTAGGACTAATCTGATGTCAGTTGCAACCTGATCATTACGTGATTTTGCAGTATGCATGTAGCCTGCCTGAGGTCCGATTTTAGATGTTACATAGTTTTCAATAGCCATATGAACATCTTCAACTGACGGATCAAAGACCAATGCACCGTAGCCTTCTTCTTTAAGTTCATCAAGTGCACCTAAAATGTTATCTGCAATTTCAGCATCAATGATTCCTTCATGTTTTAACATTGAAGTGTGTGCAAAATTAGTTTTGATGTCTGCTTCAAAAATTATTTTATCGGCATCCAAAGAAGAAGTATATTCAGCCGCTTCATCAGCCATTCCTGTTTTAAATCTACCGTTTCTTATATTATCCACAAGAATCACAACTTAAAAAAAATTAAAAAAAGAAAAAGATTTAATTAAAAATCTTATTTTTTCATTTCAGTGTATCCGCATTTACCACAAGCTACTCTGTCACCATGGTCTGCCATGAATACACCTTCACCGCAACGAGGACAAATTTGGTTTTTTCTTTCAATTTTGTCGCCATCTACTTTGTAAAGATCTGATTTTCTTACCATTAAAATCACCTATTCTTCTTCATCTTCAGCTGGTTCAGCAGCTTCAGTGTTTTTAGCAATTACATGTTTAGTTTCAATGTATTCTAAGTCTTCTACGGTATCGTAAATTTTAGCATAACCTGCTGCTTTTGGTTCACCGTAGTGTGGCTGTACATTGTCTACGACTAATAAATCTTTTTTAGTATTTAATAAAGCTACTAATTTAGATTTAATGTCTAATACTTTAGGAGTAGCTTCTCCATCATAATCAACATAGAATTTGATTTCTTTTCTATTAAATAATTTATTTTCCTTTTCTTCAAAAATTTCAATTTCCATAATTAAGCCTCACTTAATTTTATTCTTCAATAAATGCATCAATCAACGTTTGAGCTTTATTTTTTGTATCAGAAACTTTTAAAATAACTAAACCTTCGTTAGGTTGACCATATAGTATGGTTGTATCCTCACTGGCCATTAAGATACAAGGAAGAACTGCAAGATCTTCTTCCCCCGCTACATCAATTACATAACATTCGCCACTGTCACATAAGCGAAGAGCTTTGCCTATGGTTTCCCATAGATCCTCAGTAATGCATCCGGCAGGATTGTTAGCCTTTAAAATATTTTCCGTATGTATAACATCATGATTGTGATTTTGTCTCTGAATCAAGTTATCGATTATAGCAAGATTGGGATAAATCTCATGTTCAAGAAGATTAGCAAATGTCGCATCGCCTACAGATATTAAAAACTCGCAAGATTTGATTTCATCAATCGCATCCTCGAAGTCCGGATATAATTTGCCCAAAGGCTTTTTAAGTTCGATTATTATATCTTTGTTTAATTCTGCATCCAAACGTAACACTCAATCACTACCTAACTCTCAAACAGTATTCACCTGGAATTTTGATATTCAATTCACGAGCCAATTCAGATTCTTCAGGATCAGTGATAATCAAAAGACCGCTCCAGTTATCGGAAGTCGGATTACCACATGACGGACAACGTTCATTTGCTGATAACATTTTACAAACAGTACACGCTTTCATTTTTAAGCCTTCTTACTTTTTTGTTTAGCTTCTTCAATCCATTCAAATCTACCTAAATTATTTTGTCTCATAGTAAGACCAATTTTAGTATCTTTAACAGAATTGTCTTTAAGACTGATAGCTACAGTTCTTGTTCTAACCAAATCGCCTACATCCAAAGTCTTACTGGATTCTTTTGCAAGCAATGCTCCTCTTTTGGCATCATAAGTAATGTAATCATCAGTTACTTGTGATACGTGGACCAAACCGTCCATAGGACCTATTCTTACAAAAGCACCGAATTCGGCTATTTCAATAACCTCACCGTCAATAATTTCTTGTTGTTCAGGTTTAAAGAATATTGAGTTGAAAACAACATTATGGTATGAAGCACCGTCACCCATAATGAGTTTGCCTTCACCAAGTTCTTCAATTTCATTGACACAGATGAACAGTCCTAAATTCTTGTCAAGACGACCGTTGTAAGTCTCATTTAAAGTCTCTATTGCGACTTTTTCACGGTCCTCATCAAATCTTCTAGGAGGTATTCTTACTGTGTCTTCAATTTTGACCTTGTAGTACAAAATAATCCCACATTTTTTTATTTTTTTATAATAATTTATTTGATTAATTTGATAAGTTTAATTATATTTTATATCTTACCGTCAACAGTTATATAATTTTTTTGCCTTAAATAGACAATAGTAATTCCTTTAGCCTTTGCACGTTTTTTCAATTCTATATCATTTGTAGCTAAAACTTCTGAAACTCTCAGTAACGCATCATCCACAGTTTCATTTTCAAGCAATGAAATATCCTTTATTTCAACTTTTGAAGAATTAGCTAACTTCAAGGCCAAATTAGCATTTAAACGTATTTTACCTTTGTTATTTCTTTTCAAACCCTTCAATTCATTGATAACAAAGCTTGGAGTAGTTAATTTGTAAGAAGGTAATACTTTTTCAAGTTCAGTGATGACATCAACATTGAACTGAAAAGGGACCATAAAAAAATTGGTATCAATTACAACTTCTTTTATGCTCATTATTGCCCTCAAACACTATTTAATAATACCGTAACCAATTAATCTCCAACGAGCACCAACACGACGGGACAATGCCACTCTGTCACCCGGACTAGCACATACAGGCAATTTAAGAGCAACATCGACAACATCCTTTTTGGTTGATGTGACAACGCCTATTGTGGTTGTAGTACCGCAATTTATCATTAAAGGCTCTTTGAGTTTAATTGGAGCAACTTCACGTTCCTCTTTGGTACCGACTACCCTGTCAAGCAAATGGGATTCCATAGTAAATGCATCCAAGACATCAGGCAATGTTCCTTCTTCACCAGCTACAGAACCTGATAGTGAATCTGATTTGGTTAAAGACGGATCCAATTTGGTTGCAATACCTACAAGTCCTCCCGGACCTATTTCCTCTACCTGCTTGCCGTTAGCTTCAAGGCCAATAATCTCTGAAGTCAGATATATTCTCTGATTATTGTTGTTGATGCCCGGTCTGATTTCAATGGTATCTCCGAGTTTCAACTTACCCTGAACCAAGGTACCTCCTATGACTCCTCCTTTGATTTTATCGGCGCCGGAACCTGGCTTGTTAATATCAAAAGACCTTGCAACGTGCATTAAAGCGCTGCCATCCAACTTCCTTTCCGGAGGTTCGATAGTCTTAAGCATGGCTTCAATTAATATATCCATATTAGCTCCTTGCTGAGCAGAAACTGGTATTATTAAAGCGTCTTCAGCACAAGTACCTTTAACAAACTCCTTAATTTCATTATAACTTTCAATAGCTCTTTCCTTTGAAACAATATCAATTTTATTTTGAACTACAATAACATCCTTAACACCGATAACGTCAAGTGCCATGAGATGCTCTTTAGTTTGTGGTTGTGGACAATGTTCGTTTGCAGCAATCACTAAAACTGCTCCATCCATTATAGCAGCACCGGATAACATAGTCGCCATTAGGGTTTCGTGACCCGGAGCATCAACAAATGAAACCTTTCTGATGAGTTCAGTTTCACTGCCACAGATTTCACAAACATCAGAAGTGGTATAACATTCAGGCTCGTCGCATTTAGGACATTTCTTGAATTCAATGTCTGCATAACCTAAACGGATTGAAATACCTCTTTTAGTTTCTTCACTGTGAGTATCTGTCCATATTCCTGATAATGCTTTGGTAAGAGTAGTCTTACCGTGGTCTACGTGACCAACTAAACCTATGTTAACCTCTGACTGTACATTCACAGATAACCACCTTTTTTAATAATTTTTTCATCATAAAAGTAAAAATAAGAAAAATAGTAGAACTATTCTTCCTCTTCTTCTTCACCAGCACCAAGAATTTCAGCTATTGGTTTTGATCCTTCACTAACAACAACACTGTTGATTTGTACTATATCATCAGCAATGGTGTTACCTCTTACGGTTTTTCTCCTTTTTACACCATCAGCTTTAGGGTGATAACCAATACCACCGGTTAATAAACTTTTGATTCTTCTAGTACCAGGAACATCTTTTTTCATGGTAAAACCATTTTTATCACTGCCTCCAGTGATTTTTAAGGTATAACCATCTAAACCAACGATTCCACCGTCAAATTCATCGCCGATAATTAAACCGTTTAAAGCTTTGGTGTCATCGACTTCCATTTGATAAGTATCTGCTTTATTAGAAACAACTACTTTGAATGCCATGGTATTCCTCCTTATTTTTTATTTATCATCATAATCATTATTCAAAAAGACCGAATTTTCCCCAATCAGGGTCCTGTTTGCGCTTGATTTCAACAAATTCATATAATGTTTCGAATTCGTCTTCGGTCAGTTTATCCTTAAATTCCCTTTCAATGAATTTGTAATGCTTTTCAGGAATGTCAATGTATAATTCATCCCCTTCATCAAAATCCTTACCGACTATTGCATTGTCAATAGCCATAGCAACCCTTTGACCTCTGGAAATGTCAGGCAATGTTTCGCCCTTATCTTCCATACTAGCAATTATTCCAACACTTTCACCATTTTTATTAATTAGTTTTTGACCTTGCTTGACGGTTCCGCTTAAAGCTTCAATACCAATAATTGCAGGTTTGCTTTGGCGGAAAACCAATTTAGGAAGTGACATGAATTTTGCAGGCTTGATGATTGCATTGTAGAATGCTTTCTTACGAGCTTCCTCTTTCTGTTTAATCCATTCTTCGTAATCTTCAATAATCTGGTAAATGACATCTCCCTTGAAGAGTTTAATTCCTGAATTATTCAAGTCCTCTTCTGAATTCGGAAGAACATCAACATTGAATGCTATAATGGCGCCATGCGCTTCATTTTCATTTAATGCTATTGAAGAATTGATAATGTCTCTGCGGTTTACATCACCAATGTCAGCTTCACGAATAGGAATATCCAATTCTTTTAATAATTGAACAATAGCTTCAAGAGAACCGAGAGTATCGGCCTTTACCAAAATACCTTCATCATCAGTGCTGATGGTAATGTCCTCTATTTCTTTTAAAAGCTCCTCTTCAACGTCCTCCTCATCATTCAAAACTCTTAAAGGAGAACCAGAAATTACATCATCCAAGTTAGGGGCAGCTATCTTGATACCTGCAGCCGCAACAACCTCATCAAATTTCTGGAATTTCTTTTTGGAATCTCTCATTTCCTCCAATGGAAGAGGCCTTAAAATAGATCTGATTTTGGTAGTTAAAACATCATTATTTGATGTCATCAAAGCTATTTCATCATTGGTTCTTAAAACGCCATCGTAAATGATGCTGTCAACAGTAAGCCCGAGTCCTGTTTCTTCCTTGATTTCCAAAACAGTACCTTTGGCCGGAGCATCCTCATTGATTTCAAGCTGCTCGGTAAGATATTCCTGAGCGAGACCTAAAAGCATAGCTAAAACTTCAATGATTCCTTCACCTGACCTTGCACTGATTGGAATGATTGTAATCTGTGAAGCGAAATCACTGACCCTGTCAAACCTTTCGGACTGGAAACCTTCCTTATGGAGGGTACCGACAATCTCATAGACCTTAGTGTCCAAGGCCTGTTTTACACTTTGAGCCTGGTCGTTAAAGGATTCCTTAAATGAAGCTCCCTCATGAGTTTCCCAACCGAAAATCATGTCAATCTTGTTAGCTACGACAATGAACGGAGTCCTATACATTTTAAGAATGTTTAAAGCTTCGTAAGTTTGTGGTTTGAATCCATCATTAATATCAACAATTAAAACGGCTAAATCAGCAAGAGCCCCACCACGTTTTCTCAAACTGGTGAAAGCTGCGTGTCCCGGAGTGTCAATGAAAAACAAACCAGGAATCAAATCCTTAATAGTCAATGCTGAAATGAAATTCCCACAAATTTCATCTATAGTATCGTTCGGAATTTCAGTAGCTCCAATATGTTGAGTAATACCGCCTGCTTCCTTATCAGCAATAGTACTTCCTCTAATATAATCTAACAATGTAGTCTTTCCATGGTCTACATGTCCTAAAACTGATACAATAGGGGATCTAATTTTCATAATATCTTTTTAAATAATATTTTCAAATTTATTCATAAATTAAATTGTTATCAACAATTTGATAATCACAAATTTCATCTTCATTAAAGAAAAGACCAATTTCTCTTTCTGCAGAAGCCGGAGAGTCTGAAGCGTGAATAATGTTTCTTCCAGTATCCATTGCGAAATCTCCTCTGATTGTTCCAAGATCTGCTTCTAAAGGATTAGTTGCACCAACTAATTTTCTGATGGTGGTAATTGCTTCTTCCCCTTCAATAACCATTGCAAGGGATGGTGAAGAAGTAATATATTCAACTAAGCTTGGGAAAAATGGTTTATCAGCATGTTCTCCATAATGAGTTTTTGCTAATTCTTCATCAATCTGCATTAATTTTACAGCTACAATTTGAAGACCTTTTTCTTCAAAACGAGACAATATTTTACCCATAAGACGTCTTTGAACAGCGTCCGGTTTCATCATAACAAAACTTTTTTGAATCATTCTTTAACCCATTTAACTTTTCTTGGAACTCTTCCGAGTTTAATCATATTCTTTTCACATTTGCTGCTACAAAAGAAATAAATTGAACCGTCTCTTTTGACGTACATCTTTCCAGTACCTTCTTCTATTTCTTTATGACAGAATGAACAAGTTCTCATGTTCTTACACCTTCTTAAGGAGTCTTAATTTCCTTAGCTTCTCTAA